>NZ_JABERS010000040.1:0-37901 GCF_013168745.1 Aeromonas sp. TW 6
GGTTTTCAACGAGATATGAAAAGCTAGCCAAGAGTTTTGCAGCCTTTATCAAACTGGCTTTCTGCCTTCGCTACTTGCGCGAGTTATGTGTGGACAGAAAACCAGCATTTTGAGAACACAGCCTAGGCTCTTTGCCAGTGATCGGGGCGCCCGGGGCGTGGCCGGTCATGAAGAGAGCACGACAACAAGGAGAACACCATGTTTATCGTCACCAACCGGATGGTCAACGAGCAGGGCAAGACCCCCAGCGAGATCTTTGGCGAAAAACCCGCAGAGGGCCCCAACGAACGGCGCCTCGCCGAGGCCCGGCGTCAGGGCAAGCAGTGGCAGCTGGACCTGCTGCCGGATCAGATCACCGCCGAGATGGCCGCCAGCGTCGGCCTTGACCCCGACCTCCCCCACCCGGCCAGCGCCTATGTGGCGCGCAAGCTGCTGGAGCGCTGCGCCGGGACCGGCAGCACGGCCAAGCAGAAGCTCAAGACCGGCAAACACCTGCTGCTGTTCGTACACGGCTTCAACAACGATCTTGACGACGTGCTGGAGCGAGCCGCGGGGCTCGAGGCCCGGTACGGCGTCGAGGTGCTCTGCTTCAGCTGGCCCGCCAATGGCGGCGGCGCCCGGGGCGTGCTGAGCTACAAGAGCGACAAGCGCGATGCCCTGGCCTCGGCCGGTGCCCTTGACCGGGTGCTGGAGAAGATGAAGGGGCTGCTCGACGAGTTCAACGGCCAGTATGTGACGCAACTGGAAGAGAAGGCCCAGAAGAAGTTCGCCGACAACGGCGAGGCCTGGGATCGCTACTTCGCCAAGGAGGTGAACAAGCGCTGCCCCTTCACCATCAACCTGCTGCTGCACAGCATGGGCAACTACCTGTTCAAGCACCTGCTGAGCAGCACGACCTACCACGCCAACCAGCTGCTGTTCGACAACATCATCATGGCCGCCGCCGACACCAACAACGAGCTTCACGCCCAGTGGGTCGATCGCATCCAGTGTCGCAACCGCCTCTACATCACCATCAATGAGCGCGATGGTGCCCTGATGGCATCGCGCATGAAGATGGGGGAGCAGCAAAAGGCGAGGCTCGGCCACTACACCCGGCGGCTGGACGCCAGAACGGCCACCTACGTGGACGTGACCAATCAGCCCCATGTGGGGGACTCTCACGCCTACTTCGAAGGGGATGCCCTCACCAACGAGAAGGTGCTGCGCTTCTTCCACACCGTCTTCAACGGCGGCACCGGCGAGCGCGCGGAGCTGTTCGATGCGGCCCAGAACCTCTATCGCCTCTAGCCACTGCGCAAAAAAACCACCGCCCCGAACAGGGCGGTGGTTTTTCATTATGCGCTCACTTGGTGGCCACAAGGCCGCCAGGGGCTAGTGTTCTGCCGCTTCCGGCTGGGGCGCTTCGCTGCGCTCCCGTTGCAGTTCATCGACCCTGGCCTGCCATCTGTCCTGGGCCTGTTTTTGCCCCTGGGACTCGAATTCCTGGCGCATGGTGTCGATTTTTTGGTCAAGTTTTTCCATCAGGATGTCTCCTTACATCTCGGGTTACACACTGGCTGACGGCACTGTTTGGCCAACCTGCTCACCCGATTGGACACCAGGTTTTCCCCAATTGTCCAACAAAATAAACGATTGATTATGCAAAAACCAATCTAGAAAATGGGTTAAAGCTCCTTATGAAACCCCATCACTCACCCTGAAAATGCCTGATAAAAACACCATTTTTGCCATTTATATCAATACCTTGATATTTATCACTCGCTCAATGACACCCTTGAGATCGGCATGACGAATGTATGCACATTTTTTTCACAAAAACGCCCCGCTCTCCGGATTCTGCGACCGGAAAGGCCCCCTTTTCCATCCAAAAATACGATGGGTTATGACACAACCCATCTCTTTAATGGATAGATAATCCCCAATCCCGGCCCTGCGGCTTGCCAACCCGACCACCAGCAGGTTCGCTTGTTACCCATCCGGGCATATCCCGCCCCACTCCCGCCCCGATAAAATGAAGCCGCACCACGCCTGCTGAGCGGGTTGTTGCCGCCCTCATCCCCTCTCGTCGGAGTCATGACATGGATCTCTTCTGGTGGTTTGCCCTGCCCGTCGCCGCAGGCACCTTCTATGGGTGCTATTTCTGGAACCAGCGCCATGCCCAGCCCGACTGGCTGCGCCTGCCCACCCGCGCCGACTACCTGCACCAGCATCCCGAATGCGCCATCGACGATGAACATGGGGCGCGCTGCTGCGCCTGCGGCTCCGACAAGGTGCTGGGCCACCCCCAGACCGGCTGGCCTGATCATCGCTTTCGCCACACCTGCCTCGCCTGCGGCAAGGCGCTCTTTCGCACCGAAGAACCCCCGATATAAACATCCACATTCGCCCTTTTTGTATGGCGATGTATGGCGATGACAGATGCTGACACCCGCGAAGCAGCAAAGAGCACATGCTCGGGGCAGGGAGATGGCGCAGGCGTCCTGACAGGGAGAGCGCCGACCAGGTCATAATGGGTTGTCGTTTGTGACCCTCTTTCGTACTATTGCCCGCCACTGCGAACCCCCTTTCCCGGCCCGGGCGTCACGCACGGCGCGGGCCCACAAACGGATAGCGATCCCATGACATCTCTGACCCACTGCTCGGTGCTGGCGATGACGCTGGTTGCACTGCCCGCCCTCGCCTCCGGTGACGGTGACGGGTGCGGCTTCTGGCTCACCGACTGCCCTCTCCCCACCTATCCGCTCTATCTCAACGAGAACGACACCCGGGGCAACCTGCTGATGCTGCTGGGGGATGCCCAGCATCACCCCCTCCCCTTCACCCTGCCGGCGGATCCGCTGAACGAACGCAGCCAGCCGCTGTTCTACCTCACCCGCCTCCCCCAGCCGGAGGAGGTGGAGGACCCGGCGCTGCGCGAGCAGCTCGGCAGCCGGCTGGCCGCCTACGACCCGTCCCTCCCCCCGCTGCTCGAGCACTACGCGGGCCACGACTCCCTCTACGGCCACGCCATCTCCAACTCCCTCTCCTCGGTCAGCGCGTTTCTGGACGCCCTCGAGCAGAGCGAGGTGCCCGCCCCGGAGCGCACGTCGCTGCTGCGAAGCCGTCTGCTGATCCTGGGACAACAGGAGAGCCCGGCCCCCGCTACCGAAATGAGCGATGCTGCCCTGGAGTGGCAGGGGTATCTGCAGGCCGCCCGGCACTTCTACGAGAGCCGCTTCGAGGAGGCCCGCGCAGGCTTTGCCGCCTTGCAGCAGGCCAAGGCCCCCTGGGTGGCCGAGAGCGCGACCTACATGGTGATGCGCACGGAGATCAACCTCGCGATGAAGGAGGCGAAGGACGAATACGGCGATCAGGACGTGACCAGGAGCGACAAGGAGGCCCTTCGCCGCGCCATGGCCCAGGGTCAGGCCTATCTGGCGGCCTACCCGCAAGGGCGCTACGCCAGCTCGACCAGAGGACTGTTCAGACGCATCCAGTGGATGGCCGGTGATCTCGGCGCCCTGCGGGATGCCTATGACGAGGCCATGGCAACCCGCCAGCCCTTGCCGGCGCTGGAGGCCCTGGTCAACGAGATCGATCTCACCCTGCTCAGTGGCGATGCCTATCGCCATCAGGCGGCCTATCAGGACTCGGCCCAGCCGGCGCTGCTGTTCGTCAATGCCCTGCGGGGTCTCAGACCGACCTATGAGCGGCCGCGGGACTGGCAAGATGCCCAGCTGGACGACGCCATCGCGCACCTGCAAAAAACCGGTCACCAGGCGCAGGCGGCCTATCTCAAGGCCTACGCCCTCTTTTTGGACAAGCAGTTCGAGCAGGTGCTGGCCCTGCCCTCCCCCGGGCAGGAGGACGCCACCCTGGCATTCAGCCACCAGATGCTGCGCATCTGGGCCTGGCAGGGCATGAAGGCCTTCGACAAGGCCGAGCAGGCCCTGATGGCGCTGGTGGCCTCCCCCCTGGGTCAGGCCCAGCAGGCGTTCGTGGAGAACGTGCTGGCGGATCACTGGGTGCGCACCGGCAACACGGCCGCCATCTTCCAGCCGGGCAGCCCCATCACCCAGCTGCGCATCCGCGCGGCCGTGCTCAAGCAGGAGGCCGAACCCGCCCTGTTGCGCCAGCAAGCCAGTCAGGGCCCGAGCGCGGCGGAGCGGCAGATTGCGCTCCATACCCTGCTGGTGCGGGATCTCATCGCCAGCGACCCGGCCACCTTCTTGCAGGATGTGGCCCTCGTCCCCGCCGATTACAAGGAAGCGACCCCTCCCGCCGACGCGCCCTGTGAGCCCGTGCCCAACGGGGATGTGCGCCTCTCGGCGTTCCAGTGGCGCGGAGAGGGGACGCCCCAGGGCTACCACTGCCGGGATCTGGCCCAGACCCTTGGCACCCTGATGCAGCGCCCCGACGATGGTCATGCCCTCAACTGCTTCGGGGAGTACCTGCGCAGCCGGGATCCCCATATCGACCTGTGGCAGGATCGCGAGATGATCTGGGGGCTGGCGCAAGACGAGCGTCCCACGTTCCCGAGCCGCCTCGCCCTCTATCAGGCCGTGATGGCCAACCCCAAGGCGGAGCCCGAAGACAAGAGCTATGCCCTCTATCGCGCCATCCAGTGCTATGCCCCCTCCGGCTACAACAGCTGCGACAGCCAGGAGATCCCCAAACGCACCCGGCAGGCCTGGTTCAACACCCTCAAGCAGCGCTATGGCAACTCGGTGTGGGCCAGATCCCTCAAATACTACTGGTGAGCCATGAGCAGCCCCCCTGAACGCGCCCTTCTGGCGCTGCTGCTGACGGCCCTGGCCACCCCCCTTGAGGCCAGTGTCGATGCCAGCGCCTATGACGCCTTCTGGCTCTGGTCCGCCACCCGCCACCAGCCGGTACTGGAACAGGCCAGCACCCTCTATCTGCATCAGGGGGAGATCCTGGACAGGCCCGGCGGCTCCCGCTTCGTCAAGCTGGGGCGGGTTCCCTCCCCCCTCAAGGCCGGGCAGGTCTGGCTGGTGGTGCGTGTCAACGCCCTCCCCCTCTCCCCCGCCCACGAGCAGGTGCTGGTGCGCCTCTACGAGGGGTGGCGCGCGGCCGGGGCCAGGGTGGCGGGCATCCAGATCGACTTCGATGCGGCGACCCGCCAGCTCGATCGCTATGGCAACGCCCTGCAACAACTGCGGCGCGCCCTGCCTCCCGGGTGCAAGCTCAGCGTGACGGGGCTGCTCGACTGGGCGAAAACGGGGGACGTGGCAGAGCTCAATCGCCTGCCCGTGGACGAGCTGGTGATCCAGACCTATCAGGGCACGCGCACGGTGCCGGGCTATCAGGCCTATCTGCCCGCCATGGCGCACCTGACCATCCCGTTCAAGGTAGGGCTGGTGCAGGATGGGGAGTGGGATCCCGCCTGGCAGACAACACTGGCCGCCTCCCCCCATTACCGTGGCGAGGTGGTCTTCCTGCTCAACCGCCCGGCGCCGATCCCGGGGACCAGTCCCCCTGTTCCCCGGCATGACGCCCACTGAGACGCGGGTGAACCCCATCGGGACACAGGGGCAAGGGCGTGCCCACGGCAAGCAGCCGTGGCAGACCCTGATCCGGCTGGTGGCATCCACACCGGGCGAGATGCCGTGCGAGAGGAACGCCGTCCGGGCCACCACATCGGTCAAGCCCGCCATCGTGCTGCGCGGCGCGCGCCGTCACAAACAGGGAGAGAAACAAGGATGACGTTTGTCGAGATGAACCCCGCCCACCTGCCGCTGGCCCTGCTGCTGGAGGCCGATCCCGCCGCGTCGCGCATCGCCGCCTACCTGCCCGGGGCCTGGGGCTTTGCCGCCCTGGCGGACAACGAGGTCGTGGGGGCCTGCGTGGCGGGCCTGGTGGGGGAGCAAACCGCCGAGATCTTCAACATCGCCGTTGCCCCCAACCGCCAGCAGCAGGGCATCGGCTCCGGCCTGCTGCGCTTCGTGCTGGAGAACCTGGCCGGGAAGGGGATAGGCCGCGTCGAGCTCGGTACCGGCAGCTTCGGCCACCAGCTCACCTATTACCAGCGCCACGGCTTTCGCGTCCATGCCGTCGTGAAGGATCACTTCCTCATCCACTATCCCGAGCCCCTGATGGAGCACGGCATCCAGCACAAGGACATGCTGCGCCTCTCCCTCGCACTGGCGCCGGACACCGCCTCCCCCTGACCCGAGAGGGAAGCCCCGCCCTCCCCCTGACGGCCGCCCCCTGTGGTACACTCCGCCATCCCCTGTTTTTGGTATGCATGCGATGAAATCAGCCCGCCCCCGTCTCTCCCTCTCCGCCCGCCCTGACGCAGGCCGCACGGCCAGCGGGCCTACCACGGCGCGCCCATCCCAACGCCGGGAGGCCCGGCACCCAGGGAGCGTCAACGAGCGCAAACCGGCCCCCGCCCCGGCGGCTCGCAAGCTGCTGCTCCTGAACAAGCCTTACATGGTGCTCTGCCAGTTCACCGACGAGGCGGGCCGCGAGACCCTCAAGGATTACATCAAAGAGCCCGGCATCTATGCCGCGGGCAGGCTGGATCGAGACAGCGAAGGGCTCTTGCTGCTCACCAACGACGGCAAGTTGCAGGCACGCCTCACCCAGCCGGGAGAGAAGACCCCCAAGACCTACTGGGTGCAGGTGGAAGGCATCCCGAGCGAGGAGAAACTGGCCGCCCTTCGCGCCGGTGTGGAACTCAACGACGGCATGACCCTGCCCGCCGGGGCGCGCATCATGGATGACCCTGTGGTGTGGCCACGCAATCCGCCCATTCGCGAGCGCAAAGAGATCCCCACCTGCTGGCTCGAGATAACAATCGTGGAGGGGCGCAACCGCCAGGTGCGGCGCATGACCGCCCACATCGGCCACCCCACCTTGCGCCTCATCCGCTACGCCATCGGGGAGTGGACCCTCGATGGGCTGGCGCCGGGAGAGAGCCGCGCCCTGCCCGCCCCCGAGCTGGCACCCGCGCCACGACCAGCCGCCACGCAAGGCAAAGCACGGGCATCCGCCGCAGCGGGGGGCACTGGCCGCAGTGCCCCCCGCACCGCTCGGCCAACAGATCAGGAGCCACCCCAGGGGCGGGACCGCCGCGGGGCAGACCCGCGCCCCGGCAATCGCAGCGGCGGGCGCACCACCGCCCGCCGTCCGGCTCGCCCCAAGCCCTCTGAATGAAGGCGACAGCGGATCTGCATCGAGCGCCCCTGCCGGGGCACAGCCAACAAGACAAGGAGTCCTTATGAGCGATCACCCACCGCTGCCCACCCGCCTCACCGTGGCCGCTCTGGTGCACTGGCAGGGGCGTTTCTTGCTGGTGGAAGAGGAGATTGCGGGCCAGCGCCGCTTCAACCAGCCCGCCGGCCACGTGGAGCCGGGAGAAGATCTCATCCAGGCGGCCTGCCGCGAGCTGAAGGAGGAGACCGGACTCACCGCCGCGCCCACCGGCTGGCTTGGGGTCTACCTCTTCAAACCGGCGGACAGCGAGGCCACCTTTGTGCGCACCGCCGTCATCTTCGACCTTGAAAAGTCGCCCGGTCAGCACCATCCAGAGGATCCCGACGGTGACGTACTGGCCTGTCACTGGCTCAGCCTGGAGGAGATTGCCGAGTGCAAGCCCGCCCTGCGAAGCCCCCTGGTGTGGCAGTGTATCCAGGACTATCTGGCAGGCACCCGCCTGCCGCTGTCGGCACTCAAGGCCTTCATCTAAGCGCCATTGGACGCTCTTTTTGACGCTATGGGGCCGAGACAAGAAAAACGATTTCCCGCCGCCGGGCTTCCAAGGAGAACGGCGGCAGGGAGATGTGACCGGGGGCGCAAAACTCTGGTAGAATACGCCCCGTTTAAACGAACTGGTAACTTCGACTAATGACAGACAACAGCCAAATCAAGGTGATCGTCGGCATGTCCGGCGGCGTGGATTCTTCCGTCTCGGCCTACCTGCTCCAGCAGCAGGGCTATCAGGTCGAAGGCTTGTTCATGAAGAACTGGGAAGAAGACGACACGGACGAGTACTGCTCTGCCGCCCAGGATTTGGCTGATGCCAAGGCCGTCTGCGACAAGCTGGGGATGAAACTCCACACCATCAACTTCTCCGCCGAATACTGGGACAACGTGTTCGAGCACTTCCTGGAAGAGTACAAGGCGGGTCGCACCCCGAACCCGGACATCCTGTGCAACAAGGAGATCAAGTTCAAGGCGTTCCTGGAATTCGCCGCCGAAGAGCTGGGGGCCACCTACATCGCCACCGGCCACTATGTGCGCCGTGACGACAGCACCGGCCGCCCGCGCCTGCTGCGCGGTCTGGATACCAACAAGGATCAGAGCTACTTCCTCTATACCCTGAGCGAAGCCCAGGTGGGTCAGAGCCTGTTCCCGGTCGGGGATCTGGAAAAACCCGAGGTGCGCCGCATCGCCGAGCAGCTGGATCTCATCACCGCCAAGAAGAAAGACTCCACCGGCATCTGCTTCATCGGTGAGCGCAAGTTCAAGGACTTCCTGGCCAAGTTCCTGCCCGCCCAGCCCGGTCCCATCGAAACCGTGGACGGCAAGATCATCGGCGAGCATCAGGGGCTGATGTACCACACCCTGGGCCAGCGCAAGGGGCTTGGCATTGGCGGTCGCAAAGATGCCACCGAAGAGGCCTGGTACGTGGTGGACAAAGAGGTGGAGCGCAACACCCTCGTGGTGGCGCAAGGGGAACACCCCCGCCTCTACTCCGACGGCCTGGTCGCGAGCCAGCTGCACTGGGTGGATCGCACCCCCATTCGGGCGCCGCGCCGCTGCACCGTCAAGACCCGTTATCGTCAGGAAGACATCCCCTGCCTGATCCAGCCCATCGACGATGAGACCATCCGGGTCATCTTCGACGAGAAACAGGCTGCGGTGACCCCGGGCCAGTCCGCCGTCTTCTACGACGGGGAAGTGTGTCTGGGCGGCGGCATCATCGAACAGCGTTTCAGCCATCCGGTCTAAGGGCTGGGCGCTCACGAGCGTCCGCGCTGTACTCCCTTCTCCCCTCGCGGGAGAAGGGTTGGGGATGAGGGGGTAACCACCCTCACCCTGACCCTCTCCCTGAGGGAGAGGGGACAAAGAAAAACAGTACCAGGCAGCGATACATGATTGGCAACGTCCAGGCCGGATAATGGCATCGGCCGGTGAAAGAACAGTACAGGGCCGTGAAGACATGGCCGACACATTCTAGGCCGGATCATGGCATCGGCCGGTGAAAGAACAGAACAGGGCTGTGAAGACATGGCCGACACATTCCAGGCCGGATAATGGCATCGGCCGGTGAAAGAACAGAACAGGGCTGTGAAGATATGAGCGACAAATTCCAAGACAGAACCATGGCCTTCGCAGGCATCTGCCAGGCCGCCTATCTGGTGCAGAAAGTGGCCCGTGACGGCTCCTGCGACGAAGCCTCCCTGCGCGAGAGCCTGCAAAGCATTCTGGTCACCAACCCCACGCAGCCGCTGGAAGTGTTCGGCAGCCACCTGGCCATTCGCGACGGCTATCGCGCCCTGGTGGAACAGCTGGGGGCCGACGGCAGCCAGAAGAATGCCGAGCTGACCCGCTACGTGGTGAGCCTGATCGCGCTGGAGCGCAAGCTCGCCAAGCGCAAGGACATCCTCAACATGCTGGGGGAGCGGATCAGCCAGATCGGCCGCCAGCAACAGCATTTCGATCTGCTCGACGAGCAGATCCTGGCCAACATGGCGAGCATCTACAGCGACCTTATCAGCCCCATCGGGCCGCGCATCCAGGTGGCGGGCACCCCGCTCTTCCTGCAGCAGCCCCTGGTGCAGCACAAGGTGCGCGCCCTGCTGCTCGCAGGCATCCGCGCCGTGGTGCTGTGGCGCCAGCTCGGCGGCAGCCGTACCCAGATCATCTTCGCCCGCAAGAAGATGGTGGAACTGGCCAAACGATTTTAACCCCCACACCAATCATCAGGAGTTCACCCCATGGAGCTGTCCGCGCTGACTGCCGTTTCCCCGATTGACGGTCGTTATGGCGACAAGGCCGATGCCCTGCGCCCTATCTTCTCCGAATTCGGTCTGCTGCGTTTTCGCGTCGAAGTCGAGGTGCGCTGGTTGCAAAAACTGGCCAGCCACGCCGGGATCCCGGAAGTCCCTGCCCTGAGCGAGGCAGCCAATGCCGTGCTTGACGGCATCGTCAGCAACTTCAACGAGCAGGATGCCGCCCGCATCAAACAGATAGAGCGCACCACCAACCATGATGTGAAAGCGGTGGAGTACTTCCTGAAAGAGAAGGTGGAAGTGAACCCGGAGCTGGCCGCCGTCAGCGAATTCATTCACTTCGCCTGCACCTCGGAAGACATCAACAACAACTCCCACGGCCTGATGCTGAAGACCGCCCGGGAAGAGGTGATCAAGCCTTATTGCGAAAAGCTCATCGGCGAGATCAAGCGCCTGGCCGTCGAGTACCGCGACATGCCGCTGCTGTCACGCACCCACGGTCAGCCGGCGACCCCGAGCACCATGGGCAAGGAGATGGCCAACGTCGCCTACCGTCTGGAGCGCCAGCTCAAGCAAATCATGGCGGTGGAGCTGCTGGGCAAGATCAACGGTGCCGTGGGCAACTACAACGCCCACATCAGCGCCTACCCGGATGTGGACTGGCACCAGTTCTCCGAGGAGTTCGTCACCTCTCTCGGCCTGACCTGGAACCCCTACACCACCCAGATCGAGCCCCACGACTATATCGCCGAGCTGTTCGACGCCCTGGCCCGCTTCAACACCATCCTGATCGACTTTGACCGTGACGTCTGGGGTTACATCTCCCTGGGTCACTTCAAGCAGCGCACCATCGCCGGCGAAATCGGCTCCTCCACCATGCCCCACAAGGTCAACCCCATCGACTTCGAGAACTCCGAAGGCAATCTGGGTCTGGCCAACGCCGTGTTCCAGCACCTGGCGAGCAAACTGCCCATCTCCCGCTGGCAGCGTGATCTCACCGACTCGACCGTGCTGCGCAACCTGGGTGTGGCGGTGGGTTACTCCCTGATTGCCTATCAGGCGACCCTCAAGGGCATCTCCAAGCTGGAAGCCAACGCGGACGCCATGGCCGCCGATCTGGACGCCAACTGGGAAGTGCTGGCGGAACCCATCCAGACCGTGATGCGCCGCTACGGCATCGAGAAGCCCTACGAGAAGCTCAAAGAGCTGACCCGTGGTCGCCGCGTCGACGCCGAAGGGATGCGCACCTTCATCGACACCCTGGAGTTGCCGGAAGCGGTCAAGGTCGAGCTGAAGAAGCTGACCCCGGCCAACTACATCGGCGACGCCCAGCGTCTGGTCGATCTGCTGAAATAAGTGATGTAACCGAACCGGCGGGGGCTCTGTCATGACGGCAGGGCCCCCGTTGATTTTGGCCCATTTGATATGATCACCCTCTATCGGGCCATTTCAGAGCCCTTGCCCAAGCCCGCCTTGGGCAAGCCCTCTCACAAGATACGAGAAGCACCATGTACCAACTCAATCTGGATATCGCTCACTTCCTCGAGCACTACTGGCAGAAGCGCCCGCTCCTCATCAAGGGCGGTTTCACCGACTTTCAGGATCCCATCAGCCCGGACGAGCTGGCAGGTCTGGCCATGGAAGAGGTGATCGAGTCGCGCCTGGTCACCCGCTTCAACAACAAGTGGGAGGCGGCCCACGGCCCCTTCGAATCCTACGATCACCTGGGGGAAGAGAACTGGACCGTGTTGGTGCAGGCGTGCAACCACTGGGTACCCGAGGTGCACGAGCTGGCGGTGCCGTTCCAGTTCATCCCGGGCTGGCGCTTTGACGATGTGATGGTGAGCTTCTCCACCCCTCACGGCGGTGTCGGCCCCCACATCGACAACTACGATGTCTTCATCACCCAGGGTCAGGGCAAGCGCCACTGGCGGGTCGGCGATGCCAAGCCCTTGAACGAGTTCGCCGCCCACGCGGCCCTGCTGCACTGCGAGCCGTTCGAGGCGATCATCGACGTCATCATGGAGCCGGGCGACATCCTCTACATCCCGCCCGGATTCCCCCACGAGGGCTACGCCATCGAGCCCTCCCTGAACTTCTCGGTGGGTTTCCGCGCACCGGACGCCAAGGCCCTTGTCTCCTCCTTTGCCGATCACCTGATCGACAACGAGATCCGCACCGAACGTTACGGCGACCCGGACCTCCAGCCCCGCGCCCGCCACGGGGAGATCCAGCCCCATGAGCTGCACCGCCTGCGGGAGCTGATGCAACAGGCCCTCGACGACGAGACCCTGTTCAAGGAGTGGTTCGGCACCATGATCTCCGAGGCCAAGCACGATCTGGACGTCAATCCGGTGGAGCCGGACTACAGCGCCGACGAGGTGGCCGACCTGCTGAGCCAGGGGGAGCCCGCCATCAAGGTGCCGGGGTTGCGCAGCGTCTGGTTCAGCGGCGAGAGCCGCACCTGCTACATCGACGGCGAAGCCTGGACCCTGCCAAGCGAGGATCCGGCCGCCATCGCACTCCTGTGCGACAAGGACATCATCACCCAGGACGCCCTGGTGGAACTGGCCGATCAGGCGGGCTTCCTGCAACTGCTGACCCGGCTGGTCAACCGCGGCTACTGGTTCTTCGGCTGATCCAGAGGGCTGCCGCCCCTCCCGGCGTGCCGGGAGGGGCGGCGTTTTTTCCGCTGTAGGCCAACCGGCTCCTGCCCTGCATTGCTTCGCCCTGACGCCGCGGGAGGGAGTGACTACACTGGATGACGGCCAACGGCATCGGGCCGGATCGCCCCCGCAATGGGGCCCTGTTGTTTGTCATTTAACAACATGGGATCGGGCAGGATGCGGGGCCAGAAATGGGAACCAAATGGCCTCAGTTGCGGAAAATCAATTATTTTAGCCCCTAAAATGAGCTGTGAGCGAAAACGTTATCTTTCAAATTGAGGCTGTTTTCGCTCAAAACGTTGTTTCTGGATCATAAAAAGTATCCAAAAACTGGTGTATATTGCACGGCGGAAATTCCTTAACCATGAAGACTGACATGAAAAAGACCAAAATCGTCTGCACCATCGGTCCCAAGACCGAATCCAAAGAAATGCTGGGCAAGATGCTGGATGCCGGCATGAACGTCATGCGCCTGAACTTCTCCCACGGCGACTACGCCGAACACGGTGGTCGCATCAGCAACCTGCGCGCTGTCATGGCCGAAACCGGCAAGCACGCAGCCATCCTGCTGGACACCAAGGGTCCGGAAATCCGCACCATCAAGCTCGAAGGCGGCAACGACGTCTCCCTGGTCGCCGGCCAGACCTTCACTTTCACCACCGACCAGACCGTGGTGGGCAACAAAGACAAAGTCGCCGTCACCTATGCCGGTTTTGCCAGCGACCTGCGCGTCGGCAACCGCATCCTGGTTGACGACGGCCTGATTGGCCTGGACGTCATCGAAATCACCGAGCGCGAAGTGATCTGTAAAGTGCTCAACAACGGTGACCTGGGCGAGAACAAGGGCATCAACCTGCCGGGCGTCTCCATCAAGCTGCCGGCCCTGGCCGAGAAAGACAAGCGCGACCTCATCTTCGGTTGCGAGCAAGGCGTGGACTTCGTTGCCGCCTCCTTCATTCGCAAGAAAGAAGACGTGCTGGAAATCCGTGAGCACCTGAAAGCCCACGGCGGCGAGAACATCCAGATCATCTCCAAGATCGAAAACCAGGAAGGCCTGGACAACTTCGACGAGATCCTGGCTGTCTCCGACGGCATCATGGTTGCCCGTGGCGACATGGGTGTCGAGATCCCGGTGGAAGAAGTGATCTTCGCCCAGAAGATGATCATCGAGAAGTGCAACAAAGCGCGCAAAGTGGTCATCACCGCCACCCAGATGCTGGACTCCATGATCAAGAACCCGCGTCCGACCCGCGCCGAAGCCGGCGACGTGGCCAACGCCATCCTGGACGGTACCGATGCCGTCATGCTGTCCGGTGAGTCCGCCAAGGGCAAGTACCCGCTGGAAGCCGTGACCATCATGGCCACCATCTGCGAGCGTACCGATGCCGTGATGCCGTCCAACCTGTCTGCTGCCAACGACAGCAACAAGCTGCGCATCACCGAAGCGGTCTGCAAAGGCGCGGTAGAGACCTCCGAGAAGCTGGACGCCCCGCTGATCGTGGTCGCCACCGAAGGCGGCAAGTCTGCCAAGGCCATTCGCAAGTACTTCCCGAAAGCCTGGATCCTGGCCATCACCACCAACAAGAAGACCGCTGCCCAGCTGGTGCTGACCAAGGGTGTGGTTGCTCACGTGGTTGACTCCATCGCCTCCACCGACGACTTCTATCGCATCGGCAAAGAAGCCGCGCTGGAAATCGGCATGGGCGTGAAGGGTGATGTGGTTGTCATGGTCTCCGGTGCCCTGGTACCGAGCGGTACCACCAACACCGCCTCCGTTCACGTACTGTAATCAGTCCTGAACCGATGAAAGCGGCGCCTGCGGGCGCCGTTTTTTTTTATCTCTCCCCCTGCTGCCCCTCTTGCGCCGGTGCTAGAATCCACGCGGATTTTACCCTGGTGGAAAATCCCCCGAACATCGCATAATCACCCGGACGCTTTATGCTCTCAACACGCTTCAAAAGAGCCTCGGCCACCCTGCTGCCGCTGCTCTGTTTACTCATTACCTTCTGGACCCCGAGCACCCTGGCGCAGGATCTGCCCCAGCGCGCCACCGTGCAGCGGGCGCTCGACGCCCTCGGCAAATCGGACACCCCCACGGCCAGCCAGCAGGCGGACCAGAAGTTCCTGACTGACACCCTCTCCCTCCTCGACAGCATCGACAAGGAGAAGAGCAAGGCCAAAACCCAGAGCGAACGCCTGCGCACCCTGCCGGCAGAGCTCAAGGAGATCGGCGCCAAGCTCGACGCCCTGACCCAGGGCAAGAGCCCGGAGCAGCTCAAGAGCGAATACGCCACCATGAGCCTGGCGGAGCTCGATGCCCGCCAACCCGAGATCATGGCCAACATGCAGGCGGCCCAGGAGGCCCTTGGCACCATCGGCAGCCAGATCACCAACCTGCAGACCCTGCCGGAGCGGGCCCAGGCCAGCATGAGCCGCGCCTATCAGCGCAGCCAGGAGATCCGCACCCGCCTCAACGCCGGGGACGGGGTGAGCAGCGCCGAGAAGATGAAGCTTAATGCCGAGCTGGCCCTGCTGGATCTGCAACTGGCCAACCTGCAAAAGGAGCTGGACAACCGCACCAGCATGCAGGATCTGGTGGTCAAGCAACGGGACTACCAGAGTGCCCGTCTCGCCAGTGAAGAGCAGAAACTGCAGGCATTGCAGGAGCAGAGCAGCGCCAAGCGCCTGGGGGACACCGAAAAGACCGCCGAAGAGACCGGCGAACTGGTGGCCGCCGAAGACAACCCCCTGGTGCAAAAAGAGCAGGAGCTCAACTACCAGCTCAGCCAGCAACTCATCAGCTCCACCAACAGCCTCAATACCCTGGCCCAGAAGAACCTGCAGGCGAAGAGCATGCTGGAGCGCGGCACCCAGACCGAGCGCAACCTCAACGAACAGGTGCAGATGCTCAAGGGCAACCTGCTGCTCTCGCGCATCCTCTATCAGCTCTACCAGCAACTGGAAGCGGCCCCCTCCACCCTGGTGAAGAACCTGGAGGAGCAGATCGCCGACCTGCACCTGGCCCAGTTCGAACTGAGCCAGCAGCGTGACCAGCTGTTCCAGAAGAACCAGTATCTGGACAACCTCATCGCCAGCAGCGGCGAGACGGTGAGCGACGAAGACAGGGCCAGCCTTGCCAAGCTCATCGACACCCGCATCGGCCTGCTGGATCAGCTCAACCGCCAGATGGATGCCCAGCTCACCAACGCCATCAGCCTACAACTGACCCAGCAGCAGCTGACCCGGGTCTATGCCTCCATCGAGTTCACCCTGCAACAGCACATCTTCTGGGTGAGCAGCAACAAGCCCATCGACGCCAAGTGGTTCATCACCTGGCCGGCCCAGGCCTTCAAGCAGGCCTCCGACTGGGTGCTGAAACCGGACTGGAGCGGTTGGGGCGACATGCTGCTGGCAGTCTCTCTGCTGGCACTGCCCCTGCTGCTGGTGGGGGGCCTGCTGCTGTGGAAGCGCGGCACCCTGCTCGAGCGCCAGAAGAAGATCGTCAAGGATCTGGGACGTTTTCGTCAGGACAGCCAGTGGCACACCCCCCGTGCCCTGCTGTTCACCGTGCTGCAACGCCTGCCGGGCACCCTCTTCATCCTGGCCGCCGGCCTGCTGCTCGCCTATTGCGGTCTGCTGAGCCCGAAACTCATCTTCCAGATCACCCTGAACCTGGCCCTCGGCTACCTGGTGTTCAGCGTCTACCTGTCGGTGATGCGACCGGGGGGCATCGGCGAGACCCACTTCCGCATGCCGCGGGACGAGCTGCAGGCCAAGCGCAACAGCATGCGCTACCTCTGGCTGCCCCTGCTGCCCCTCATCATGCTGTCGACCAAGGCGGTGGTGGAACCCTCCTCCCTTGGCAACGACGTCATCGGCCAGGGCATGACCATGCTGCTGCTGGGGCTGACCGCCTACCTGGTGCTGCCCATCTCCCGCGCCCGCATCAAGGGCGAGGCGAGCATGTTGCAGACCCTGACCGCCGTCTCCCTGGCGCTGGCGCCGGTGGCCCTGATGGTGCTGGCAGCCCTTGGCTACTACTACACGGCTCTGAAACTCACCGGCAGGCTCATCGAGTCCTTCTACCTCATCATCATCTGGGGTCTGGTCTATCGCACCGCCCTGCGTGGTCTTGAGCTGGCGGCCCGTCGTCTGGCCTATCGCCGCGCGGTCGCCAAGCGGGAACACAAGACCCAGGAGGATGCGGAAGGGGGCGAAGCCATCGAAGAGCAGCCCATGGATCTGGAAGAGGTCAGCCAGCAGTCCCTGCGTCTGACCCGCATCATGCTGCTGCTGGTGTTCGGCGTCGCCTTCTACTGGCTCTGGTCTGATCTGGTGGCGGTCTTCACCTACCTCGACAGCGTGGTGCTGTGGCACAAGAGCGAGGGGACCGGGGCCAACGCCGTGCTCTATCCCATCAGCCTGAGCGACGTGCTGACCGGCCTCTTCGTGTTTGGTGCGGCTCTGTCGCTGGCCCGCAACCTGCCGGGCCTGCTGGAGGTGCTGGTGCTCTCCAAGCTGCGCCTTGCTCAAGGCACGGCCTATGCCTTCACCACCATGCTCAACTACGCCCTGATCGGGGTGGGCAGCCTGACGGCGCTGGCCATGCTCGGGGTCCAGTGGGAGAAGCTGCAGTGGCTGGCCGCCGGTCTCTCGGTCGGTATCGGTTTCGGCATGCAGCAGATCGTCTCCAACTTCATCTCCGGCATCATCATCCTGTTCGAGCGCCCGGTGCGGATCGGCGACACCGTCACCATCGGCACCATCTCGGGCACGGTCAACAAGATCAGGATCCGCTCCACCACCCTCACCGACTTCGACCGCAAGGAGGTGATCATCCCGAACCAGCAGCTGATGATAGAGCGGCTCATCAACTGGTCCCTGTCCGACACCGTCACCCGGGTCATCGCCCGGGTCGGGGTGGCCTATGGCTCTGATCTGGATCTGACCCGCAAGCTGTTGATGCAGGCCGCCATGGAGAACAGCCGGGTGCTGAAAGACCCGGCCCCCATCGTCTACTTCCTCACCTTCGGGCCCAGCACCCTGGATCACGAGCTGCGCTTCTTCGTGAGCGAGCTGGGGGATCGCAACCCGGCCATCGACGAGCTGAACCGCCGCATCGACGTGCTGTTCCGCGAGCATGGCATCGAGATCGCGTTCAACCAGATGGACGTCTACATCAAGAACATGCAGGGAGACGAACAGAAGGTGGAATCCCGCCCGGCGCTGCCGCCGGCAGGGAACCAGCCCGTCTGATCCCGCCCGCTTCACAGGCCCCGTCACGGGGCCTGTTTTTTTCTGCCCGCCCCCCGCCTTGGAAAGCGCAGATCGCCCCCAATATAGGGAAGACAACGGACTGTCTGCACGAGGAACCCAATGGACTCTCTCTACGCCGTGGTGCTCTTTGCCATCTCGGCATCGGTCACCCCCGGCCCCAACAACATCATGGTGATGAGCGCCGGCGCCAGCGTCGGGATACGCAAGAGCCTGCCCCTGCTCATGGGGATCTGCGTCGGCTTCACCCTGATGCTGTTGCTGGTGGGGCTGGGCTTTGGCCAGCTCTTTACACGCTTCCCCGAACTCCACATGTTCATCAAGTGCGCGGGCACCCTCTATCTGCTCTATCTTGCCTGGCTCATCGCCCGCCCGACGGACGGGATGGCTGACAGCAACGGAACCCGCCCGTTCGGCTTTTTCAAGGGTGCCCTGTTCCAGTGGGTCAATGCCAAGGCCTGGGTATCCCCGCCTGAGACGCCGGGACTCCCCTTTCCCTTGACCCGACGGATGGCCGTCGCAAAGGAGATGCAATGCAACAAGTGGTCTATGTGGCCAACCCGGTGAGCGGGTTGATCCATGTGTTTCGCCTCGAAGCAGGCACCCTCGCCCCGCTGCAGGAAGTGCAGACCGGCGGCGAGGTGCAGCCCCTGGTCATCAGCCCCGACCGGCGCTGGCTCCATGCGGGGGTGCGCCCCGATTTTCGGGTGCTGAGTTTCCCCATCGCCGCCGATGGGCGGCTCGGGGCCCCGACCTCGGCGCCGCTGCTCGGCAGCGCCTCCCACACCTGCACGGACGACAGCGGCCGCCTCTTCTTTGCCGCCTCCTACGCCTTCAACCACGTCACCGTCTCCCGCCAGGATCAGGCGGGCCGGATGCAGCCCCCTCACCAGCGTCTCGACCACCTGATGGCGGCCCACTCGGTCACCTGGCTTGCGGGGCAAAACGGGGAGCAGGAGCTGCTGGTGGCCTGCCTGAAGGAGGATAGGGTGCGCCGCTATGCCCTGGTGGACGAGAAGCTGGTTCCCCATCCCTTGGGGGACATTCACACCGCCCCCGGCGCCGGGCCCCGCCATCTGGCCCTGCACCCGGACAACGGCGATCTCTATTGCCTCAACGAACTCGATGCCACCCTCAATCGCTACCACAGGGAGGCGGACGGACAGATAGTGGCGCGCGAGAGCCTGGACATGCTGCCCCCAGGCTATGAGGGGGAGCGCTGGGGCGCCGACCTGCACCTGACCCCGGATGGACGTTTTCTCTACACCAGCGAACGGGCCAGCAGCCTGCTCACCCTGTTCGGCGTCTCCCCCCAAGATGGCGCCCTCACCCCCCTCGGCCACTTCCCGACCGAGGCCTGTCCCCGGGGCTTTGCCATCGACCACAGCGGCCACTGGCTCATCGCGACCGGGCAGCAATCCCATGAGGTGGCACTGCATGCCATCGACCCCGAAAGCGGCCAGCTCACCCCGAGCCCACGGAGCGAGGTGGGCAAGGGGGCCATGTGGGTGAGGGTGCTCGCCCTCCCCTGAGATGGCGAAAAACGGGCATAAAAAGAGCCATGGCACTGCCATGGCCTGCGTGAGCCGGCCCCCTCAGGAGCCGGTCACCTCCTTCAGGAAACCGGTGAAACGCTGCCAGGACTTGGCATCGGCATCGGCGCGGTAGTTGTCCGAGCCAAAGACGCTGAACGCGTGGGGGGCACCGCTGTAGCTGGTCGCCTCGTGCTTCACCCCGGCGCTCTCCAGCTCGGCCACCAGCGCCGCAAATTGACCCAGAGAGACCGCCTCGTCGGCGCTGCCGTGCTGGACAAGCAACTGTCCCTTCACCTCTTTGTAGTCCTGCCCGGCCGGGGTCTCCAGCCCGCCGTGTACGCTCACCACCCCCTTGAGATCCGCCCCGCTGCGGGCCAGCTCCAGTACGGCGGCGCCGCCGAAGCAGTAACCGAGGGCCACCGCATTGTCGAGCCGCCCCCCCTGCCTGCCCGCCTCCGCCAATCCCCCTTGCAGCAGGGTGCGCATCCTGGTCCTGTCCTGATAGAGGGCCCCGGTGAGGCGCTTCTTGTCTTCCACCGTGCTCGGCCTGACCCCGGCACCGAACAAATCTACGGCAAAGACACTGTAGCCCAGGGCCACCAGCATCTCGGCCCGCTTGATCTCGTAACCGTTGAGCCCGTCCCAGTCGTGCACCAGCACCACCAGAGGGGCCTGCTTGTCGGCACCCGCCAGGTAATAGCCCTCGAACGGCTTGCCTTCGACCTCGTAGCGCACCGCACCGGCCTCGGCCGCACCGCTCCCCATCAGCCCCAGCAGGGCCAGGATCCATGCCCTCTTCATCCTTTCGTCCTCTCCCGTCAATGGTGCCCCTGAGTGTAGCCGCTTCACATGGGAGCCCGGGTTCAGTGGTAGGCAGGCAAAAAAAGAGAGGCCACCCGAAGGTGGCCTCTTTTTCATCATCTCAACGTACAGCAAGCCAGGCGCTTAATCCTTGGCGCTCTCCATGGCACCCGTTTCAGAGTGCTGGGGCAGGATGAGGTTCAGCAGGATGGCCGCCACCGAGGCCAGCCCCACACCCGCCAGGGCGAAGTCACCGATCTTCATCTCCAGGGCACCGACACCCACGGTCAGGGTCACCGCCACGATGGCGATGTTGCGGGACAGCCCCAGATCCACCTTGGACTCCACCAGGGTCTTGAGACCGATGGCGGCGATGGATCCGAACAGCAGCAGCATGATGCCGCCCATCACCGGCATGGGGATGGAGGTGAGCAGGGCGTTGAACTTCCCGAAGAAGGCCAGAATGATGGCGAACACCGCCGCCCAGGTCATGGTGACCGGGTTGAAGTTGCGGGTGATCATCACGGCACCGGTCACTTCCGCATAGGTGGTGACGGGGGGACCACCGATGAAACCGGCGAAGCAGACGCCGATGCCGTCACCGGCCAGGGTGCGGTGCAGGCCCGGATCCTTGGTGTAGTCCTTGCCGGTCCCCCCGCCGATGGCCAGCACGCCGCCGATGTGCTCGATGCAGGGGGCGATGGCCACCGGCAGCATGAAGAGGGCCGCGGCCCAGTTGATCTCCGGGGTTTCGAAGTGGGGCAGCGCCAGCCAGGGGGCGTTGACCATGCCGTCGAAACTCACCTGGCCCATCAGCACGGCAGAGACATAACCGGCGATGACACCGCACAGGATGGGGATGAGCTTGATCCAGCCCTTGCAGAACACGGCGGCAATCAGGGTGACCGCCAGCGAGATCCCCGCCAAAGTCAGCGCCGTGGTGGCAGGCACAACCTGCTCACCGCCGGCACGGCCCATGGCCATGTTGCAGGCTACCTGAGCCACCGACAGGCCGATCACCATGATGACGGGACCGATGACCACGGGGGGCAGCAGCTTGTGCACGAAGCCCATGCCACGAGCGCGGATGATGGCCGCCAGGATGAAATACATGAAGCCCGCGGCAAACAGACCGAACATGGTGGAGGGCAGGCCCCAGGTCTGGGTGGCATAGATGATGGGGGCGATGAAGGCGAAGCTGGAGCCGAGGAAGATCGGCACCTGACGACGGGTGCAGAGCTGGAACAGCAGGGTGCCTACACCGGCGCCAAGCAGGGCCATGGAGGGGTTCAGACCGGTGAGCAGGGGCACCAGCACCATGGCACCGAAGGCGACAAACAGAATTTGCAGCCCGGCGACGCTTTGCTTGACCAAGGAAAACATGGGTATCCTTAATTTTTTGATAACTGACAGGGATATTTGACACTTTTCAGTCATCACAAGACGTTT
Organism: Aeromonas sp. TW 6; assembly: GCF_013168745.1. Classification (NCBI taxonomy): domain Bacteria; kingdom Pseudomonadati; phylum Pseudomonadota; class Gammaproteobacteria; order Aeromonadales; family Aeromonadaceae; genus Aeromonas; species Aeromonas sp. TW 6. The sequence continues at coordinate 21,691 of NZ_JABERS010000040.1, forward strand.
TCAAGGCAGCCAACGGACCAAATGGCGTCATTTGTTGCCTTTCACTGCTTGGGGAGGGCATGAAACTGGCTTTTTAGGCGGGATTCGCTGCTACAAGCATCGAGGATGCGATTTTACGCACTTTTATGGCCAACGCCAATCGTTTTTCCGGCGAGTTGACATGACAAGGCTTTCAACTGGTCGACGCAGATATCGCCCCAACCCCCTCTCTATACTCGAAGGCGTGACCCCACACCGACAAGGAGTTCCCCATGTCACTGCCCTCGTTCAAACCCAGCCAGCGCCGGCTGCTGCTGGGCTCGGCCATCGCCCTGGCCCTGTTCGCCACCCCGCTGAGCTATGACTTCGACCACCACCAGTGGCAGGTAAACCAGGCCCATGCCAAATCCTGTTTCATTGCCGGTACCCGCATCCTGATGGCCGATGGCTGCGAACGCCCCATCGAGACCCTGCGGGTCGGCGATCGGGTGCGGGACAGGCACGGGCAGAGCAACCGAATCCAGGCCATCGAGCGGGTGGCGCTGGGGGCGCGCAGGCTCTACGGGCTCAATCATCTGCCCCCCTTCTTTACCGCCGAGCACCCCTTCCTCACCACCCGGGGCTGGGCGGCCATCGCACCGGCCATGACCCGCACCGAAAACCCGGCCCTCGCCGTGCTGCCGCTCTTTACCGGCATGCACCTGCTGGGTTGGTCAGAGAGGGGCAGCGCGGGCAACCTGGCGCTGGCGCCGCACCCTGTCGAACTGCCGGTGGCCTCCCTCTCCTGGGTTGATGCCCCGCCCGCCACGGCGCTGTTCAACCTGATCCTCGATGGCAGCCACAGCTATGTGGCCAATGGGCTGATCGTGCACAACAAAGGGGGGGATGGCGGCGGCAACAGTGGTAGCGGAGGCGGCAACAGCGGCGGCGGAGGCAGCAACAGCAGCGGCGGAGGCAGCAACAGCAGCGGTGGGGGCAATAGTAGCCACAGTGGAAACAATAGCGGAAATGGAGGCGATAGTAGCCATAACGGAAACAATGGCGGGGACGACAGCGGCCACGGCGGCGATGACCGTGGTCAGGGCGAACATGCCGGTGGCGACCAGCACGCTGGCGGCGATCGCCACGGCGGTGGCGACAAGCATGCAGGCGGGGAGCGTCATGCCGGTGGCCGGGTGGACGGCAACGGTGTGGACGCCGTCGACGCCAATGGCAACAAGCTTCGAGGCGATGGCAGCGTGGACGACAACGGTGTGGACGCCGTCGACGCCAATGGCAACAAGCTTCGGGGCGATGGCAGCGTGGATGACAACGGTGTGGATGCCGTCGATGCCAATGGCAACAAGCTTAGAGGGGACGGCAGCGTGGATGACAACGGCGTGGACGCCGTCGATGCCAGTGGCAACAAGCTTCGAGGCGATGGCAGCGTGGACGACAACGGTGTGGACGCCGTCGATGCCAGTGACAACAAGCTTCGGGGCGACGGCAGCGTCGATGACCGCCTGGTGCCCCCGCCCGCTCAATAGGTGGCAGCGTCCTGCCCCGCACACACAGCAGGGCGGAAAACAGAGAGGGTGGCCTGGGCCACCTTCTCTTTTTCTATGGCATCGTCATGCCCGCGACACATGCGGGCAGGTCGCACCTCAGACCCGGCGATAGGGCAGGTAGACCGGCTCCCACATATGGCTCAGGATGTGCTCTTGCAGATCCTGACCGATGAGCGGATGGGAGGGATCCCGGCGCACGATATCCTTGAGCACCGCGGTCGCCACGTGCACCGAGATGTTGCGCAGCTCGCTGATCCTCGGGTAGACGGTGCCCCGGGCGAGATCCGCCTCGCTCACGCACTCCGCCAGCGCAAAGGCGGCGGTGGTGAAGATGTCCGGGCTTATCTCGCGGATCTGGCTGACGATGGCCGCCAGCCCCACCCCGGGGAAGATGAAGACGTTGTTGCCCTGACCGATGCGATAATCCTGCCCCTCATGGTGCACGTCCTTGAACGGGCTGCCGGTGGCGACGATGGCGCGCCCCTGGCTCCAGCGGAAGATGTCTTCCGGCAGGGCCTCGCAGTTGGCGGTGGGGTTGGAGAGGGGGAACACCATGGGGCGATCGCAGTGGGTCAGCATCAGCTGGATGTGCTCCTCCTGGAAGGCGCCACCGGCGCCGCTGGTGCCGAGCAGCACTGTGATGGGCACGTGGCGCAGCACCTCGGTCAGCCCCGCCTTGCCCTGCAGATCCCACTGGGCCAGCAAGAGGCCCGGCTTGGCGTAGCGGCGCTTGTACTCATCCAGCCCCTCGCGGTTGTCACACACCAGCCCCTGGGTATCCAGGATGTAGATGCGATCCCGCGCCGCCTGCGGATCCAGCCCCTCGCGGATCATCCCCGCGCAGATCTGATCCGCCACCCCGACCCCGCCAGCCCCGGCCCCGTAGACCAGGTAGTGCTGCTGGCCCAGGGTTTCCCCCTTGGATTTGACAGCCCCAATGATACCCGCCAGCACCACGGCCCCGGTGCCCTGGATGTCGTCATTGAACGACGGCAGCGCCTGCTGGTAGCGGGCCAGGTTGTTGAAGGCGTTGGACTTGCTGAAGTCCTCCCACTGCAGCACGGCGTTGGGGAAGTGGCGCTTGACCCCGGCCACGAACTTGTCGATGAAGTCGTCGTACTCCTTGCCGCGAATGCGCCTGTGGGGCTGCCCCAGGTACATGGGGTCATCCAGCAGCGCCTGGTTGTCGGTGCCCACGTCCAGCGCGATGGGCAGGCAGCAGGCGGGGTGGATGCCCGCCCCCAGGGTATAGAGGGCGAGCTTGCCGATGGGAATGCCCATACCCCCCACCCCCTGATCGCCGATGCCGAGGATCCCCTGGCTGTCGGTCACGACGATGATGCGCACCGCCTTGGCATCCATGTGGCGGGCGAGAGAGCCCATGTCCTCGACGTTCTTCGGGGTGATGTAGAGGCCGCGCGGCTTCTGGAAGCGGTGGCTGAACTCCTGGCACGCCTTGCCCACGGTCGGGGTGTAGATGTAGGGAGTCATCTCCTCCACGTGGCGGGACAGGAGGGCGTAGAACAGGGTTTCGTTGCGATCCTGCAAGGCTCGCAGGTTCTGGTACTTCTCGATGTCGCTGCAGGCGCTCAGGAAGGCCTCATAAACCCGCTCCAGCTGGGCTTCGAAAGTCTGCACCTGGGGCGGCAAGAGGCCGCCCAGCTCAAAATCGGCCCGCTCCTGTTCGGTGAAGGCGGTGCCCTTGTTGAGGTTGCGATCGTTGAGCAGATTGGTGCCCGTCAGCGCAACGGGGCGAAAATCGTGACCCTGTGCATCTTTCCACAGCAGATATTGTCCGGTAGCCATAGTCATTCTCTTTGATTTACATGAAGTTGCCATCAGGCAGGAGAGCAAGGCTCAGAATGCTGGGGATCATATGACGTTTGCCGATCCGGTTTTGTGAGCTTGGACAAACCCTGCGGCCAAAGGCGCCTTTGCCGGGGCAGCCGAAGGTTGCTCACGCGCCCGCCTTGGCGCAAGATCCCGACACGCCCCTGTGGGCATCCCTTTGCGAGCAACGGAGCACCATGACCCCTCCCTCTTCCCCCGTTTTTCTCGTCAGCGGCGTCATCCTCGCGGGCGGTCGCGCCACCCGCATGGGGGGCGATGACAAGGGCTGGGTGCCCCTCGCGGGCACTCCCCTGATCCAGCACGTGCTGACCCGCCTGCGCCCCCAGGTGGACGAGGTGCTGATCAACGCCAACCGCAGCCAGGCTCGCTACCGGCAGCTTGCCCCCGTCATCGGGGACGCGCAGGCCGACTTCCAGGGGCCGCTGGCCGGCATGCTGGCGGGGCTGACGGCGGCCCGTCACGACTGGGTGCTGTTCGTTCCCTGTGACGGCCCCGCCCTGCCCCTTGATCTGATGACCCGCTTTCGCGCCGCCATCACCCCGGACACCGATCTGGTGGTGGCCCACGACGGGGAGCACCTCCAGCCCGTGGTCGCCCTGCTGCATCGCACCCTGCGCCCCTCCCTGCAACAGGCGCTGGCGGACGGGGAGCGCAAGACCGGGGCCTGGTTTGCCCGCCACCGGATGGCGGTGGTGCCCTTTGCCGATCTGCCCGACGCCTTCGTCAACCTCAACAGCCCGGCCGAACTCGCCGCCTGGGAGGCGAGGCTGCGGGAAGGGGGCGCGCCATGAGCCCCCTGCCCCTGCTCGGCTTCGTCGCCTGGAGCGGCACCGGCAAGACCACCCTGCTGGAGCGCCTCATCCCGCGCCTGGTGGCGCGCGGTCTGCGCCTCGGGGTGCTCAAGCACACCCATCACGCCTTTGACATGGACCAACCCGGCAAGGACAGCCACCGCCTGCGCCAGGCGGGCGCCACCCAGGTGATGGCGGCCTCCGACCGGCGCCACGCTCTGATCCGGGAGACCCCGGAGGGGGAGCCCCCCTTCGAGACGCTGCTGGCCCGCTTCGATACGAGCGCCCTGGATCTGCTGTTGGTCGAGGGGTTCAAGCACAGGCGCTTTCCCAAGGTGGAGCTGTATCGCGCCGCCATCGGCCGGCCCCTGCTCTTCCCCGATGATCCTGACATCGTCGCCCTCGTGAGCGACGCCCCCCAGGCCACGACCCTGCCCCGGTTCCCCTTCGAGGATCTGGAGGCCATCGCCGACTTCATCTGCGCCCGGTTGCCCCCGCACGAACCCCGTCAGGCCCCACCGCCCCTTCGCCTCTGCGCCCGGCTGCTGGCGGCCCTGCCCCCATCGGCAGAGCAGGGCGTTGTGCCCGGCTTGCTCAGTCAGGACGAGGCGGGCACCCTGCTGGTGCGCCCGGTGGATGGGGGCCACGACAGTGCCAACTGCCACATCGAACGGGCGCCGGGTAGCGCGGCCCTTCCCCCCGGCGAGCGGGTCATGGTGCGCCTGCCGACAGGTGCGCCCGTATGAACCGGAGAAACGACGCAGGTCAAGGCGAATGCCGTCCCCCTTGCTATCCTCACAACCCTGACCCGAGATAAGAGAACGCCCTTGCGCCTCAATGCCCCGCTCTCCCGCTTCGATCTGCTCATCTATGGCCGCTACCGCCTGGTCCACGGCCTGCGCATCGCCCTGGCCTTCACCCTCACCTTCCTGCTGACCCGGGAGCTCAAGCTGCCGGAGAGCACCTGGCCCCTCATCACCCTGGTGGTGGTGATGGGCCCCATCTCGTTCTGGGGCAACGTGCTGTCGCGCGCCCTGCAACGGGTGGTGGGCACCGTCTTTGGTGCCGCCTGCGGGGTGGTGGCCCTCTATCTGGAGCTCTACTCCCTGCCTCTCATGCTGGCCTGGTGCTGCGCCATCATGTTCCTGTGCGGCTACCTGGCGCTCGGCAAGCGCCCCTATGTGGGGCTGCTCATCGGCATCACCCTGGGGGTCATCGTCGGCGGGGTACCCGGGGACATCGAGACCGCGCTCTGGCGCAGCGGCGACGTCATCCTGGGGTCGGTCCTAGCCCTGCTGTTTTGCAGCATCTACCCCCAGCGGGCCTATACCCACTGGCGTCTGCAGATGCACGACACCCTGCAGCAGGCCGGGCGGCTCTACCACACCCACCTCTCCCCCAACGTGCTGGAGCGCCCCAAGCTCACCCGAAGCCATGCCCGCCTGCTCGCCAAAATAGTCAGCCTGCGCCCCCTGCTGGCCCCGGCGGTCAAGGAGACCCGCCTTGGCAGCCCGCTGTTCGAGGCGACCCAGACCACCCTTCGCAACAGCGTCTGCACCCTGGAGATGCTGGCCAACACCTACTGGCGGGATCGCCAGAGCCACTTCCTGATGCAGAGCCACCCGGGGCTTCGCGCCTGCCAGCAGGCGACGGAGTCAGTGCTCACCGAACTCGCCCTCATGCTCAAGAGCGGCGATACCACGGCGGCCGACCAGGCCATCGGCCGCCTGCAAGAGGCCGCCGCCAGGCTCGATGGGGACGCAAGCCAGGCGCCAGGCCAGGGACACGACCCCACCCTTGGCGGCTACCTCTGGCTCAATCTCCATCTCATCGAGCAGCTCGCCCACCTCCATCGCCTGCTGGGGCTGGTGCTGCAACCCTATGCCAAGCCCTCGGCCCGCCCCTGATCGCGCCGCCTGCAACCGCCCACAAAAAAGCCCCGCCGATGCGGGGCTTGTTTGTCTCGGGCTCGCGCCTTAGCTTGCACGAGCCAGGGGCTGCTCCGGAGTGAGGTAGAGGGAGAAGTCCTCTATCCCCGCCTTCAGGGCGGCAAAGCAGTCGGGGTCGATGGCCGTGCCCAGGTTTTCCGCCATCATCTCCAGGGCCCGCGGTACCGGGATGGCATCCCGATAGGGGCGCTTGGCGGTGATGGCATCGAAGATGTCGGCGGTGGTGATGATGCGCGTCTCCAGGGTGATCGCCTCCCCCTTGAGCCCCTTGGGGTAGCCCTTGCCGTCGAGTCGCTCATGGTGGGCGCCAGCCACCAGGGCCAGCTCCTCGAAGGCGCCGATGCGGCTCAGGATCTCCTCGGTGTAGGCGGCATGCATCTGCACCGCCGCCCACTCCTGCTCGTCAAGCTTGCCCGGCTTGTCGAGGATGGCGTTGCTCACCCCGAGCTTGCCCACATCGTGGAGCAGGGCACCCCGCTTGAGCCAGCGTCGCCGCGCCTCGGACATCCCCATCTGGGCGGCGAGGATGTCGGTATAGAGCGCCACCCTGCCGCTGTGCCCCGCGGTATAGGGGCTCTTGGAGTCCACCACCTGGCCGAAGGCCGCCGCTATCTCGTCCAGATAATCCTCATCCAGCGCCACCTCCCCCTGCCCCGCCGGGTGGGCGAAGACCCGCTCCGCCAACGCGGGATCCGCCAGCCCCTGCCAGAAGGCCTCGTCTGCCAGCGCCTCGAAGGCCCTGACCAGGGCGGGATCAAACCAGTTGCCGCTGCGCTCGCGCAGCTCCCTCATCGCCGCGTCCGGTCCGGCGGCGGCGTGAAACACGTCCACCACCTGACAGAGCAGGGCGATGCGGGAGAAGAGCGGGATGGCCTCTCCCGCCAGTTGTTGCGGCCGCCCTTTGCCGCTCCAGTGCTCATCCAGGGAGAGGATCCCCTGGGCCACCTCGTCGCTGAAACGCAACTGGCGGGCGATGTCCGCCCCCCGGTGGCAGCGGGTCAGGATCAGCTCGTTGGCTATCTGATCCCCGTTGCGAAAGATGTGGAACAGGCTGCGGAAACGGCCCAGCAGATCCGCCTGCAAGCCGGTGTGGCCCAGCACGAAGTTGACCACCTCGGAGAGGGAGCCATCCACCAGCTTGAAGTCGCGCTTGAAGTGAAGATCGTCGGTGAGATAGAGCTCGCAGATGCGGGCGGCATTGCTGCTGCACCCCAGATCCTTGAGCAACAGGGTGTAGTAGAGGTCGTGGCGCTGCCGGGCATCCAGTCCCAGTTGCTCCCCCAGACGAGAGCCTATCCAGCAACAGCGGATGCAATGGCCTCTCGGCTGCCCTTCCGTCATGTCCAGGGCATGGCTGAGAGAACCAATCAGCTCTGCCAAACGCAACCCGTTTACCGTCATAGCCCACTCCCTCTACATCGGGGCGTACTTGCCCGCAGGCATGTATAGCATTTGTTGGGAGTAAAGGATCAGGGGCGCGACAAATTATACCTGCACCGCTCCCCGACTTGCCGCCGCATCGCGCTGCTCGCGGCTCAGGGTCGAGACCAGTCTGTCGTCCAGATAGAGATCCAGTCGCTCCCCGCGCATCTCTCCCCGCATCAGGCTGCGCTGACCATCGATGTAGTGGATCTCCATCTGGGCGGTGCGCTCGTCCGGGTAGCTCACCTGTACCTCGCGCACCCCTTGGGGCAGCAGGGCCAGCGGCACCTGGTTGAGGGCAGGATCCAGGTGCTGGTTCACCTTGATGATCGCATCGCTCTTCTGATCCACCAGGGCGGGCGCCTTGCCGGTGATGGGGTTCTTGCCGGACCAGAATTCGATGGTGTTGAACACGAAGAGATCCGCCGTGGCCGCCAGGCCATAGACGGGGGAGAGCAGCACGAAGACGCCGGCACGGCCGTAGCGGTTGTCCACCACGCTGAGGTTGCCCTTGGTCACCATGGAAGAGAGGCCCATCTGACCCATGCAACCACCGAGCCCCAGGCTCGCCCCCATTCCCAGCAGCAGGGCCAGTGCCCTGCCTCTCTGTCGTACTGCCATTGTTGTCTACCTGCTCAATAAAAAGGAGGCGGCAGCCTAAACAAGGGGGCCGGGCGGCACAATGACGAAGGGGGGCGTCATACAGCCAGGGTTCAGCCTGGCCGTCCGATCGCTCACTCTGTTGGCAGTCTTGCGGTCAGCCCCTCAGATGGAGAGGGCCGATACCGTCTGGGAGACCCTGTCCGCCTCCTGGTGGATTTCGCTCATCAGCTTGTCCACGCCGGCGATCTGCTGCTTGCCGAGTTCGGCGCTGCCCGCCACCCCGGCCATGTCGTCGGTCACCCTGGCGGTCAGCTCGCGGTTCTTCTGCACCACCCGGGCGATCTCGTCGGTAGAGAGCGACGTGCGGGCGGCCAGCTGGCGCACCTCGTCCGCCACCACCGCAAACCCGCGCCCCTGCTCCCCCGCCCGCGCCGCCTCGATGGCGGCGTTCAGGGCCAGCAGATTGGTCTGATCGGCGATGGCGCTGATGGTCGAGACGATGGCCTCGATGCTTCTGGACTGCTCGTTGAGCTGGCCGATGAGGGCGATGGCCTCATCCACCTGGGAGGCGATGAGGGAAGAGGTCTGCACCACGGCGCGCAGCAAGCCCGCTCCCTCCTCTGCGCTGTGCAGGGTCTCCTGGGCGGTGCTGTGGGCCAGGCGGGCCGCCTCCCGGGTAGCGTGGTTCTGCTCGATGCGCGCGGTGATGTCGCTGGCGAACTTCACCACCCGCACCACCTTGCCGCTGCCATCCCGGATGGGGTTGTAGGTCGCCTCCAGCCAGACGGCCTGCCCCCGGCTGTTGTGGCGCATGAAGAGGCCGGATTTGAACTGGCCCCGGGCCAGCTCCTCCCAGAAACGGGGCTGTTCGCGCAGGAAGGTTTCGTCACAGAAGATCCTGTGGTGCCTGCCCGCGATCTCCCCCAGGGTGTAGCCCATGACGCTCAGGAAGTTGGCATTGGCATGGAGGATGTCGCCGTTCGGGGTGAACTCGATCATGGCCCGGGAGCGGTCCAGCGCCTCGGTCAGCGCCTCGAGCCGCCCAAGCCGCTGGTGCTGTTCGGTGACGTCGCTGGCAATCTTGAGTACCCGGGTCACCCGGCCCTGGTGCTTCACCGGGAAATAGGTCGCCTCCAGCCAGCGCGTCTCCCCCTGCCGGTTCACGCGCTCGAAGGTGCCTGACTGCACCTCCCCCTGAGCGAGACGCCGCCAGAACTGGCGATAGTCACCGGACTCCCCCCAGGCCCTCGGACAGAGCTGGCTGTGGGGCTGCCCAATCAGTTCGGCGGCCCCATATCCCATCAGGGCCAGGAAAGGGGTGCTCGCCTCCTGGATGATCCCCTCCGGGCTGAAGATGACGGTGGCGGCGCCCGCCTTGATCGCCTCTATGATGCCCTGCTCCTCGTCGAGCCGGGTCTGGTATGCCTGCAACTGCGCTTTGAGCTTCTGATTGAACATGACACTTCTTCCTCGTTGACCATCCCCATGGGCACCACGGCCTCACCCACAGAGGGTATCGGCACCGCCAGCGCCGACATAAGTGGTCGGACGACTGAAACGAATGGGGCGCTCAGTGTATAGAAAAGCGGCGATGCCGCCAAGGGCTCCCAATACGCAGCCCAGGTCAAAGAGGATCAGCCCGGCGGTGAAAAAGGCGGCTAACGAGCGGGAACGCACTCGAGGCAGGCGGGATTGCCGGCAAAGCCGAACCGTTCGTAGATAGCGCGCCCATCACTGCTGGCATGGAGCCACAGCTTGCCCAGTTGCTGCTCGCGGGCATACGCCACCATGGCCACCAGCAGGGCGTTCGCCATTCCCCGTCTGCGCCAGGCCGGCCGGGTGTAGATGTTGAGCAGGTACCCTTCCCGCCCCGCCAGATTGCCCGGGTAGGGCGGGCGCACGAAGAGTGCCAGGGTGGCGCACGCCACCACCTCGCCCTCCTCCTCCACCACCCAGCTACGGGCGCTGCCCTCTTCCTGCGCCTGAATGAAGTAGGCCTGCGTCGCCTCCCTGAGGACCGGATCCTCATCGGGCCGGGCAAGTTCCCCCACCTCGCAAAAGAGCGCCATGCGCAGTGTCGTCAGGGCAGGAATATCGGCCGCCAGGGCCTCGCGTACCTTCATCTCTTCTCCTTTACATTCCTTTCCCGCCCGTCAGTCAGGCAGGGCTCGTGTGCGGCCACCTTACGCCGGAGGCGAGCGACGGGCAAGGCGCCAGCTGTCGAGCCCCAGGGGGCCCGCCCCCCACACGGCCAGGGTCAGCAGCATCCAGCCCCACAACTGGTGATCGTGAAAGCCTCCCGCCCAGAGGGCCGGGTAGGAGATGACCGCCATGGCGTTGAAGCCAAACAGCAGCAAGGCGACCGGACGGGTGAAGAGGCCCGCCAGCAGGAAGAGGGGCAGCAACAGCTCGGTCGCCGTGCCCGCATAGGCCGCCCACTGCCAGGGCAGCAGGGGCACCTGATATTCGAACTCGAACAGATAGAGGGTGCTGTCCCAGGCCGTGAACTTGAGCCAGCCGGATCGCAGAAAAATGGTGGCGACCCAGAGCCTGGCAAGCAGCAACAGGCCACCGCTGCACCAGGGCAAGATGCGTTCAACAAGGGGGCCAAGGGGCCTGGCAAGGGTTTGCGTTGTCATGGGGCAAGCTCCAGATCGACCAGCAGGTCGAGGGTGATGAGAGGGGCCAGGTGTTCGGCCATGGCGGGATCCTGAGCCAGCAGGCTGGCCAGCGGCCTGCCCTGCAGGCAGCCTTGCAGCAGACGCCAGGCGGCGGCATCCAGGGGAATGGGGTCGACCCGGTGTCCGGGGCGTTTCTTCAGTGCCAGGGAGCAGACTGCATCCAGCTCCCTGACCGTCTCACTGCCGTGCAGGGCCATCTGCCAGAGCGCCAGCACCGGATGGGGGCTCTCCAGGAGTTGCAGATCGCAGGCAGGATGCAGCACCAGCCGCTCCCAGTGGTCAGGGGTCATGGCGGCAAGCCGCTCGGCAGGCCAGCGCCGCGTCTCTGGTGCAAGCAGCGAGACCCGCTCCAGCCCCCACTCGAAGCGGGCCAGATCCCCGAGCCAGGGCAACGCGGCCGTGGTGGGCAAGCGTGCCAGCCAGTCGCCAAAGCCCTCCCCGTAGTCCATGACGCTCCCCTCCTCCAGAGGTGCCGCCAGCACGAACCCTCGTGCCGCCGCCTCAAAGAAAGTCTCGCCAACCATGGCGCGTACCGCGGGGTAGCTGCTGGCGAGCACCTCGGTGAGGCCGAGGATGAAGTTGTTGCGATAGATCTGCAACAGGGCGTCGGGGGCAAAGCGTCCCGGCTGGATGTGCCCGAGGATGGCATCATCCTGGCCGAGCAGACCGCTCGCAAAAGCGCGTTGCAGGGAAGCAAGCTCAGACATGGGCGGCCTCCCCGAGCAGACCGCTCACAAAAGTACCTTGCGGGGAAACAAGCTCAGACATAAGTGGCCTCCCCGAGCAGACCGCTCACAAAAGTACCTTGCGGGGAAACAAGCTCAGACATAAGTGGCCTCCCCGAGCAGACCGCTCGCAAAAGTACCTTGCGGGGAAACAAGCTCAGACATGGGCGGCCTCCCTGGATGTTTGCTGTGCCGCGCTCAGGATCTCGCTGGCACGCTGCGCCTCTCCCAGCAGTACCGGCAGCGGGGGGATCGCCAGATCCCATTCAATCAGGGTGGGGATGGCGCGCTGCTGGCAGACCTGCTCGTAGAGCACCCAGACGGGCTCGGCCACGGGGGTGCTGTGGGTGTCGATATAGAGGGGCCCCTGGGGCAGGTGCTTCTCGGTAAAACCGGCCAGGTGAATTTCGCCGACCATGTCGAGGTCGATAGTCGCCAGATAGTCGTCCACCTCCAGGCCGTGATTGACCGCGCTCACATGGAGGTTGTTGAGATCGAGCAGGACGCCGCAACCGCTGCGCCCAGCCAGCTCGGCCAGAAACTCGGCCTCCCCCATCTCCCCCGCCAGTTGCAGGTAGGAGGAGGGATTCTCGACCAGCAGTTGTCTGCCCAGTGTCTGCTGCACCCGATCTATCTTGTCGCTCATGTGCAAAAGAGCGGCCCGGGTGTAGGGCATGGGCAACAGATCGTTGAAATAGCGCCCGCCGATGCTGCCCCAGCTCAGGTGCTCCGACACCCGTACCGGCGAGATGGCCGCCACCAGGGCTGCCAGCCGGCGCAGGTGCCCGGCATCGAGCGGATCGGCGGAGCCCAGCGACATGCCGACTCCGTGAAGGCTCACGGGGTAGTGCCTCGCAAGCTCCGCCAGCACCTCGAAGCCCTGGTTGTGGCGCTCGAAGTAGTTTTCGCTGTGTACCTCAAGCCAGCCCACTCCGGGCAGGGTGTGGCGGATCTCGTCGTAGTGCGGGGTGCGTAAACCGATACCGATCAAGGGGTTCATGGCTGGGCTCTCAATAGATAGGGCCATGATGTGGCGGGCGCCACACCATGGCATGCGGCTTACTTGGGTTGCAGGGACCCGCCAGCGAGCTTCTCGCACAGCCCCTTGGGCACCACCACGAAGGCATCCCCCTGGGCATCCATCTTGGCGGTGCCGGCGCAGGATCCGCCCTTGGTGGCGCAATCGTTCTTGCCCGCCTTGACCACGCCGTAGCACTTCTCCTTGTCATCCGCAGCCATGGCCGGCGCGGCGATGAACTGGGCACCCAGGGCCAGCAGACCCGTCATGGCAGAGGCGATGGCAGTACTTTTTTTCACGTTCATGTCTCTATTCCTTGTTGTCGAGAGTGATGTCTCCGGCGCATCTCATCCGGCTACGTTCAATAGAACCGGACGAGGGGGGAAAAGATTTCCCAAAAAACGGCACCAACTCGCTATTAACAAACAAGAAAGCGGTAACCATCTGATTTAAAGGCATAAAATACGATGAAAAAAACAGGACGACGAGTGCCTCCCCCATGGTGCTCATGGCCGTTGACCCCGTCACTCGCCGTCCACCCCTTGTCTGCTTTGCACCCGAGGGGCCTATAGTGTCTTGAGTCCTTCCACCCAAAGGTGTCCCATGAATGCTCCCCGTCCCCCCAGATGCACCCTGTCGCTGCCCATCTTCATCCCGGGTCTGCTCTTCATCCTGGCGCTGCTGGCCATCTGCTCCCTGGCCCCGGAGGCCGCCGCCCGCTTCTTCGGCAGCGGCCAGAGCTGGATAGCCCAGCACTTCAGCTGGTTCTATGTGCTGGTGGTCGGCATGTTCCTGATCCTGCTGCTGGTGATCGCCTTCAGCCACTTTGGCAACATTCGCCTTGGGCCGGACGATGCCCGCCCGGAGTTCAGCTTCACCTCCTGGCTCGCCATGCTGTTTGCCGCCGGCATGGGGATAGGGCTCATGTATTTCGGGGTGGGCGAGCCCATGAGTCACTTCGTCTCCCCGCCCCAGGCGACGCCCCTGACCCAGGTGGCCGCCCGCGAGGCCATGGTCACCACCTTCTTCCACTGGGGCTTTCACGCCTGGGCCGTCTACGCCATCGTCGGCCTGGTGCTGGCCTACTTCGGCTTTCGCTACAACCTGCCCCTGACCATCCGCTCCGGCCTCTATCCCATCTTCAAGGAGAAGATCCACGGGCCGCTCGGCCACGCGGTGGACGTCTTCGCCCTGGTGGGCACCATCTTCGGCATCGCCACCACCCTGGGCTATGGCGTGATGCAGCTCTCGGCGGGGATCACCCGCCTCACCGGCATGGACACCTCGGGGGAGCTGTTTCGCTTCGGCCTCATCGGGGTCGTCATTGCCCTCGCCGGCATCTCGGCTGTCACCGGTCTCGACAAGGGGGTGAAGCGCCTCTCCGAGCTCAACCTCTTTCTCGCCATCGTGCTCCTGCTGTTCGTGCTGGTAGCCGGCCCCACCCAGTACCTGCTGGGAGCCCTCTCGGAGAACATTGGCAACTATGTCTCCTCTTTGAGCCAGCTCACCTTCCGCACCTTCACCTACAGCGAGACCCGCCAGGCGGGCTGGTTCGGCAACTGGACCCTGCTCTACTGGGCCTGGTGGATCTCCTGGTCCCCCTTCGTCGGCCTCTTCATCGCCCGCATCTCCCGCGGACGCACCCTGCGCGAATTCATCCTCGGCGTCCTGTTCGTGCCCACCGCCTTCAATCTGCTCTGGATGACGGTGTTCGGCAACGCCGCCATCTGGGCCAGCCAGCATGAGGGGGGCACAAGCCTCATCGACTCGGTCGGCAACATCGACACCCTGCTGTTCAACTTCTTTGACCTCTTGCCGGGAGCGGACATCACCTCGGCCCTCGCGGTGATCCTCATCAGCGTCTTCTTCGTCACCTCCGCCGACTCGGGAGCCTTCGTCATCGACAACATCGCTACCCAGGGCAAGGAGGGCTCACCGATCTGGCAGCGCCTGTTCTGGGCTCTGCTGCTCGGGGTCACCGCGGGTACCCTGATGAGCACAGGGGGGCTGGCGGCGCTCCAGTCCATGACCCTCATCGCCGCCCTGCCGTTTGCCTTCATCATGGTGCTGCTCTGCCTCGGACTCTGCCGCGGCCTTGTCGCGGACAAGGAGCACTCGGCCAGGCGCCTCTCCCCCGCCACTGACTTCTGGAACGGCAAGCAGTGGCGCACCCGGATGGATCACCTGCTGCGCCCCTCCACCGAGCAGGAGGCCCGCGCCTTTGTGGACAAGGTCGCCCTGCCCGCCCTGACGGCCCTGAGTCAGGAGTTCGCTGCCCGGGGCATCACCAGCCGGGTCGAAGAGGATGGGCCGGATCAGTGCCATCTGCTGGTGCCCCAGCAAGGTCGCCGGGACTTCTGCTACGGGGTGCGCATCGAGGCCCGCCCCGCCCCCGCCTTCAACCCCCTGGAGGCGGCCCACAACCACGATCCCGAGGCCCGCATCTTCGAGCCCATCACCTATTTTGCCGATGGCCGTGCCGGTTACGACATCCAGTACCTGACCCGGGACGAGCTGAGTGCCGACGTCTTGCGCCAGTACGAGCGCTATCTGGTGCTGAGCCAGGACGAGGGGCAGGATCTGCTGAGCAGCGCCCCCGAACATACCCAGCCAACCCTGGGAGAGTGATGACCAGGCAGGGATCAAGTCAGCTCCCCGCCCGGAGCTTATGGCCGGGCACACTGGCGGCGAGGGCTGCCCCCACCACCCATCACAACAGAGAAAGGGGCCCCAGGGCCCCTTTCTCGTCAACTGCCTCAACCAGCGTTGGTGTCAGAGCCTCACCGGCTCAGGCGGTTTTCACGCACTTCTGGATAAAGCTGTTCTTGGCCGCCCCGGCGAGCTTCTTGTCCGCCGCAGCCTTCTCGCACTGGGTCGCCTTGTCGGCTGCCCCGTCCGTCTTCACGCACTTTTGCACGAAACTGTTCTTGGCCGCACCGGCCAGCTTCTTGTCGGCGGCCGCTTTCTCGCACTGGCTTGCCTTGGCACTGGCAGAGGCATCTTTGACGCACTTGCCCACAAAGCTGGTCTTGGCGGCGCCCGCCAGCTTCTTCACCGCCGCCTGGGCCTCGCACTCTTGCTGCGCGCCAGAGGTCGCACTCTGGGCTACCCCCATTCCCATGCCCAACACCGTCACACACAGACTCAATACCATCAGGATCCGCTTCATATGACCAACTCCCTTCGTTCTATCCATTGTGGTTAGCCCAACTCACGCGGGCCAAACGAGGCACCCTCGCCTCGCTGCACTATAGTCCCCCCTCCCCGTGACAACAAAATGCCCCTTCCTTCTCGACAACCCCCTCCTTGCCCCCGCTCCGGCCACCCGGCGCCTTCACTTCAATTGTTGAGCTGGCGCAAAAATCCAGCGCTTCCTTGCGGTTGCGTCAACTTTTGACTGGTTTGCGTATGAGGCTTGAGGATATGCTGGCCATTCGGCGCCTACAGCACCATCCGGGCCCCGCCCGCTGGTCGATGGAGCATATTGGAAGCTGTAATCCAGGGGCGGTAGCGTGGGATCATGTACAGGATCTTTAGCGCCAACCAATTGAAATAGATATAAAAAAGGCTTCGTTTGTGATCTAATTTTATCGCCAAACAAAATCAACACGCGCGAAGCCTATGACCATTATTAATGCTAATCAC
>NZ_JABERS010000041.1:0-34096 GCF_013168745.1 Aeromonas sp. TW 6
GGGCTCTTGCGGCGGAGCACCGTTGGAGGTGATCAAGCAATACATTCAAAACCAGCGGGGCTGACGCCCCGGCGAAATTCCCCTCCCACCTACGTCGGAGGGAGTCCCCTTTCGCATTTAAGATGGCTGCATCTACTGCTATGCCAGACCCAGCCACGCCTACCTTGAGCTCTCCCCCGGGCTGGATTTCGAGAGCAAGCTGTTTGCCAAAATCAATGCTGCCGAGCTGCTGCGACGGGAGTTTGCCAAGCCAGCCTATCAGCCACAAACCATCGTGCTGGGGGCCAATACCGATCCCTATCAACCCATCGAGCACCACTATCGCCTGACTCGCGAACTCCTGACGGTGATGCTGGCTCATCGCCATCCAGTAGGGCTCATCACCAAGAGCGCCATGATCCTGCGCGACCTCGATCTGCTGACCGAGCTGGCCCGGGAAGGGTTATGCCAGGTGATGGTGTCGGTCACCACCCTCAATGAGACGTTGAGGCGACAGCTGGAGCCCAGGGCCAGCACGGGGGTTGGGCGGATCAAGGTGATCGAACGACTGGCCAAGGCCGGTGTGCCGGTCGGCGTGCTCGCCGCCCCCATGATCCCCAGGCTCAACGAGCCGGAACTGGAACAGATCATCAAGGCCGCCGTCGACGCCGGGGCGGGCTGTGCGGATTACATCTTGCTGCGATTGCCCCACGAGCTCACCACCCTCTTTTGCGACTGGCTCGATACGCACTATCCCGGCCAGAAAGAGGCGATCCTCAACTAGCTGCGGGCAAGCCGGGGTGGCGCACTCAACAGCGCCACCTTTGGTAGCCGCATGCGAGGTGAAGGACAGTTTGCCGACCTGCTCGCCCAGCGCTTTCGCCTGATCAGCAGGCGGCTGCAACTGGGCAAGCGCCATATAGCACTCAATACGGCCGCCTTCATCCGCCCGGGCGAGCAGTTGCGTCTGTTCTGAGCGCCGTCAGCTCCGTGGTCTCGGCGGGCAGCTCCCCGCTGGGTGGCGCCGTGCAATCAGCTCCGCAGGCAGGCGGGATGGCTCGTGCGCCACCTCCTCCTCATCCACCCTAAGGCGCACCTTCTCCTGCCCTCCCCACATCCGGCTCCACCAGATCTCCCACATTACCCAGCTCGTCATAACAGTGCTCCTGGCAAGCGATGCCTGCCTCTGTGGTGGCCTCATTCAACGCAGGCAGCATGGCTGGCCGTCATGACAGGGCCATGACAGTCGAGTGAAGGAATCGTGTTGATGCGATGGGACCAACCCTGCATATCAGGAAGATGACGCCGTGGCAGGCAGGGCTGCATGCACGGCAGACGGAGCCGGGCAGCAGAGAAGAGAGCTGCTGGGCAAGCACAAGGACGGGGAGAGCCTGCGGTGAGGCGGACAAAAAAAGAGCGACCATCAAGGTCGCTCTTTTGCACCGGACAAAGGGGGACGATTACTCGTCGCCCGCCTCCCCGGTATCGACGGCGCCAGCGTCCGCTGCGGTGTCGGTGCCTTCAGACACCTCCCCTTCAACAGCCAGGGCCTCGGTTTCCTCTTCGTCGCTCTCGGCAACGCGCTGCAGGCCGACTACGGTCTCGTCTTCACCGGTACGGATCAGACGCACACCGCCGGTGTTGCGGCCGATGACGCTCACCTCGGACACCCGGGTACGAACCAGGGTACCGCCGTTGGTGATCAGCATGATCTGGTCGGTATCTTCGACCTGGATCGCATCGATCACCTTGCCGTTGCGCTCATCCACCTTGATGGAGATGACGCCCTGGGTACCACGGCTCTTGGTCGGGTACTCGTCCAGCGCGGTACGCTTGCCGTAACCGTTCTCGGTGGCGGTGAGGATGGCACCATCACCACGGGGCACGATGAGGGAGACCACCTTGTCACCGGCGCCCAGCTTGATGCCGCGCACACCGGCAGCGGTACGACCCATGGGACGTACGCCCTTGAAGGTGCCTTTGCTTTCGGTGCCTTCGCCGTTGTCGCTGCCGTCATCGTCGTTGCCGGCGTCGTCGTCGGTGTCGACTTCGTCAGTGGCATCGGCATCGGCACGACCACTGCCTTCCGCAAAGCGAACCACCTTGCCCGCATCGGAGAAGAGCATGATCTCGTTGCTGCCATCGGTGATGTCCACCCCGATCAGCTCATCACCCTCTTTGAGGTTGATGGCACGGATACCGGAGGAGAGCGGACGGCTGAAGTCAGACAGGCTGGTCTTCTTCACGGTGCCGTTGGCGGTGGCGAAGAAGACGTACTTGTCGGCGTCATATTCTTTCACCGGCAGGATGGCGGTGATGCGCTCACCCTCATCCAGCGGCAGCAGGTTGATGATCGGACGACCGCGGGCGCCACGGGACGCTTCCGGTAGCTGATACACCTTGAGCCAGTAGACCTTGCCACGGGTGGAGAAGCACAGAATGGTGTCGTGGGTGTTGGCCACCAGCAGACGCTCCACAAAGTCCTCTTCCTTGATCCGGGTGGCCGACTTGCCACGACCACCGCGGCGCTGGGCCTCGTAGTCGGAGAGCGGCTGATACTTCACATAGCCCTGGTGAGACAAGGTAACGACCACGTCTTCCGGGGTGATCAGATCTTCGATGTTGATCTCGGCGCTGGACATGCTGATCTCGGTGCGACGCTCGTCGCCGTACTGCTCGCGCACGGCCAGCAGCTCGTCACGGATCACTTCCATCAGGCGTTCCGGGCTTGCCAGGATGTGCAGCAGCTCGGCGATGAGATCCAGCAGAGATTGGTACTCTTCCAGGATCTTCTCGTGCTCGAGGCCGGTCAGCTTGTGCAGACGCAGGTCAAGGATGGCCTGGGCCTGGATCTCGGTCAGGAAGTACTGCCCTTCACGGATGCCGAACTCCGGCTCCAGCCACTCGGGGCGAGCCGCGTCGTCGCCCGCTTTTTCCAGCATGGCGGCCACGTTGCCGAGCTCCCAGCCCTTGGCTACCAGGGCGGCTTTCGCATCCGCCGGGGTCGCACTGTGGCGAATGAGCTCGATGATGGGGTCGATGTTGGCCAATGCCACCGCCAACCCTTCCAGGATGTGCGCCCGATCCCGCGCCTTGCGCAGTTCGAACACGGTCCGGCGGGTCACCACTTCACGGCGGTGCAGCAGGAACGCATCCAGGATCTCTTTGAGGTTCATCACCTTGGGCTGGTTGTTGTCCAGCGCCACCATGTTGATGCCGAACGTGGTCTGCATCTGGGTGTGCTTGTAGAGATTGTTCAGCACAATCTCGCCGGACTCGCCGCGCTTGATCTCGATGACGATGCGCATGCCGTCTTTGTCAGACTCATCGCGCAGGGCGCTGATGCCCTCGATTTTCTTCTCTTTGACCAGCTCGGCGATCTTCTCGATCAGGCGAGCCTTGTTCACCTGATAGGGGATCTCGTGGACGATGATGGTCTCGCGACTGGTCTTCTCGTCCACCTCCACTTCAGCCTTGGCCCGCACATAGACGGAGCCGCGACCGGTACGGTACGCCTGCACGATGCCGGAACGACCGTTGATAATACCGCCGGTGGGGAAATCCGGGCCGGTGACATGGGTCATCAGCTCGTCAATGGTGAGGTCGCCGTTTTCGATCAGCGCCAGGCAGCCGTTGACAATCTCGGTGAGGTTGTGAGGCGGGATGTTGGTCGCCATGCCCACCGCGATACCGGAGGAGCCGTTGACCAGCAAGGTGGGGACCTTGGTGGGCATGACAGCCGGGATCATCTCGGTACCGTCGTAGTTCGGCACCCAGTCCACGGTCTCTTTGTCCAGATCGGCCAGCAGCTCGTGGGAGATGCGCGCCATCCGCACTTCGGTGTAACGCATGGCCGCGGCGTTGTCGCCGTCCACCGAACCGAAGTTGCCCTGACCGTCGACCAGCATGTAGCGCATGGAGAAATCCTGCGCCATCCGGACGATGGTGTCATACACGGCGCTGTCGCCATGCGGGTGATATTTACCGATTACGTCACCGACCACACGGGCCGATTTTTTATAGGGCTTGTTCCAGTCGTTCCCCAGCTCGTTCATTGCATACAGAACGCGGCGGTGAACCGGTTTCAAGCCATCACGCACATCCGGCAGAGCTCGTCCTACGATCACGCTCATGGCGTAATCCAGATAGGAACTCTTGAGCTCTTCTTCGATGTTGACCGGCGTGATCTCTCTGGCCAGATCGCTCATAGAAAGCCTTAATCCCTAATTAGTTGTTCTTTGGCTTAAACAGCGCGACATGGTAACACACTGAGCCAAATACATTAAGCCACAAATCCGATGAGCACATCGGGCTGGTGCGACGAGGTCGGTCCGTTATAATGCGCGCCAGGACAATAGATTGCGCGCGCCCAGCCCGCTGCGCGCCTTGCCACAGGATCATCAAAACATGAATAGTGATGCCAATGTCGATCTGACAGAAATCGCCAAATTTGAAGCCATCGCCTCCCGCTGGTGGGACATGGAGGGCGAATTCAAGCCGCTGCATCAAATCAACCCGGTGCGCCTTGACTGGATCACCGACAAGAGCGGCGGCCTGTTTGGCAAGCGCGTGCTCGACATCGGCTGCGGCGGCGGCATCCTCTCCGAGAGCATGGCCCGCCGGGGTGCCCGCGTCACCGGCATCGACATGGGCAAGGAACCCCTCGGCGTCGCCCGCCTGCACGCGCTGGAACAAGGTGTGGAGCTCGAGTACCGCCAGATCACCGCCGAAGCCCACGCCGATGAAGCGCCTGGCCAGTATGACGTGGTTACCTGCATGGAGATGCTGGAGCACGTGCCGGACCCGGCCTCGGTGCTGCGCGCCATCGCCACCCTGGTACGGCCGGGGGGCAAGGTGTTCGTCTCCACCATCAACCGCAACCCCAAAGCCTATCTGATGATGATCCTCGGGGCCGAGTACCTGATGAAGATGGTCCCCAAGGGTACCCACGACCACAAGAAGTTCATCACCCCCGCCGAACTCTGTCGCATGGGGGAAGCGGCGGGCCTGCTGGTGCGGGACATGAGTGGCGTTCACTACGCCCCGCTCTCCAACAGCTTCAAGCTCGGCAAGAATGTCGACGTCAACTACATGGTGGCGTTCGAGCGCCCGGAGCAAGGCTGATGAGCACACCTCACCCGATGCCCCTTGGCTGCGTGCTGTTTGATCTGGACGGCACCCTGCTCGACACCGCGCCAGACCTTGGCGCCGCCGTCAATCACGTGCTGATAAGCGAAGGCTTTGCCCCGCTCTCTGACGACATCATCCGCCAGACCACCTCCCACGGGGCCCTCGGGCTGCTCAGGGCCGGTCTTGGTAACGAGCTGCTCGAGGAGCTGGGGGCCACCCGCCTTCGCACCGCCCTGCTCGACTACTACGCCGCCAACCTCTGCGTCGGCACCCGCCCCTATGAAGGCATGGTGGATCTCATCGAGTGGCTCGACGAGAAAAAGCTGCCCTGGGGCATTGTCACCAACAAGCCGGGTTTTCTCACCGAACCGCTCCTGGCAGCCCTGCCTGAACTCGCCAGTTGCGGCGTGACGGTGAGCGCCGACACCCTGCCGGTGCGCAAGCCCGACCCAGCCCCCATGTTCTTTGCCTGCGAGCGGCTCGGCATCGCGGCGAGCCAGTGTCTCTATGTAGGGGATCACGTGCGCGACATCGAGGCTGGCCGCAATGCCGGCATGCGTACCGCGGTGGCTGGCTGGGGTTATCTCAATGATGACGAGGATCCCGCCCTCTGGGGCGCCGATCTTCACTTTGATACCGTGCAGGCCCTGCACCACTGGCTTCGCTACGAGCTGAGCTGACGTCCATGCCCATGACCGACAAGGCATCCGGATAGAGGTGGATCTGCGGGGCAACTTTGATGATGTTCCGATGGCAGTGCGGACATCTGCCCCGACGCGCAGATCCCCCCGCAGCGCACCAGAGGGATCCCGGACGATCCTTCTTTTTACGGGCTTGGCAACCCCCCGAACGGCGTAACAGGACACCTTTTGACCCTGACTGCACAAGGGATGAGCAGGCCGGATTTGCTAGTAAAAACACCCTGCTTTCGCAAGCAAAAAAAGTTATTTTAATTTTCCATCTTCGATCGCCGGACTTGCATTTGACGGATCGGACGGATGAAAACCCGTTCGCTGTGAGCGTCCACTAACTCCCGTCCCGACACCCACAATTTATCCACAGCTAATGCGTTATCCACAGATTGCATTACCGCATCGACCTCACTATCTTGTAGTTCGCATTAAAAATAACACTACATCTTGTGATTCATCGCACAATCCCTGCCCAGTTTCCCTCGACAGACGGAGCCGGGTTGCGCCATTGTGCGATGGCTTTTCGGGAATCAACCGATACCGGCAGGTATCAATGAAAGGGGTCATCAGCCAATGAACTTGTTTGTGACGAAGCGTAACGGACACAAAGAACCCATCGATCTGGATAAAATTCACCGTGTGCTCGACTGGGCTGCCGAGAAGCTCGACAACGTGTCGGTCTCCCAGGTGGAGCTCAAGTCCCACATCCAGTTCTATGACGGTATCCGTACCGCCGACATCCACGAGACCATCATCAAGGCTGCTGCTGACCTCATCTCCGAGCAAAGCCCGGACTACCAGTACATGGCTGCCCGTCTGGCCATCTTCCACCTGCGCAAGAAGGCCTACGGCCAGTTCGAGCCGCCCCACCTGTATCAGCACGTCGCCAGACTGGTGGACATGGGCAAGTACGACAAGCACCTGCTGGAAGACTACACCCAGGCGGAATTTGAGGAACTGAACGGCTACCTCGATCACTGGCGCGACATGGACTTCTCCTACGCGGCGGTCAAGCAGCTCGAAGGCAAGTACCTGGTACAGAACCGCGTCACCGGCGAGATCTACGAGAGCCCGCAGTTCCTCTACATCCTGGTAGCGGCCTGCCTCTTCTCCAAGTATCCGAAAGATACCCGTCTGGACTACATCAAGCGCTTCTATGATGCGGTCTCGACCTTCAAGATCTCCCTGCCGACCCCGATCATGAGCGGCGTGCGCACCCCGACCCGCCAGTTCAGTTCCTGCGTGCTGATCGAGTGTGACGACAGCCTGGATTCCATCAATGCCACCGCCAGCGCCATCGTGCGCTATGTTTCCCAGCGCGCCGGCATCGGCATCAACGCTGGTCGCATCCGTGGTCTGGGCAGCCCCATCCGTGGCGGCGAAGCCTTCCACACCGGCTGCATCCCCTTCTACAAATACTTCCAGACGGCGGTGAAGTGCTGCTCCCAGGGCGGCGTGCGCGGCGGTGCTGCCACCCTGTTCTACCCGCTGTGGCACACCGAGGTGGAGAGCCTGCTGGTACTGAAGAACAACCGCGGCGTGGAAGAAAACCGGGTCCGTCACATGGACTACGGCGTGCAGATCAACAAGCTGATGTACCAGCGCCTCATCAAGGGCGGCGACATCACTCTGTTCTCCCCGTCCGATGCACCCGGCCTCTATGACGCCTTCTTCGCGGACCAGGACAAGTTTGAAGAGCTCTACGTCAAGTACGAGCAGGATCCGGCCATTCGCAAGAAGACCCTGAAGGCGGTGGATCTCTTCTCCCTGATGATGCAGGAGCGCGCCGGTACCGGTCGCATCTACATCCAGAACGTGGATCACTGCAACACCCACAGCCCGTTCGACCCCTCCGTGGCACCGGTGCGCCAGTCCAACCTCTGCCTCGAGATTGCGCTGCCCACCAAGCCGCTCAACAACGTGGATGACGAGGACGGCGAGATTGCCCTGTGCACTCTCTCCGCCTTCAACCTGGGCGCCATCGAGAAGCTGGAAGATCTGGAAGAGATGGCGGATCTCGCCGTGCGCGCTCTGGACGCCCTGCTCGACTATCAGGACTACCCGCTCAAGGCCGCCAAGAAGGGCAGCATGAACCGCCGCACCCTGGGGATCGGCGTCATCAACTACGCCTACTACCTGGCGAAAAACGGTGCCCGCTACTCCGATGGTTCCGGTCTGGCCCTGACCCACCGCACCTTCGAGGCGATCCAGTACTACCTGCTGAAGGCCTCCGTGCAACTGGCCCGCGAGTTCGGCCCCTGCCCGGCCTTCAACGAGACCACCTATGCCCAGGGTATCCTGCCCATCGATACCTATAAAAAGGATCTGGACACCCTGTGCAATGAGCCCCTGCACCTGGACTGGGAAACCTTGCGCGAAGAGATCAAGACCGTGGGTCTGCGCAACTCCACCCTGACCGCCCTGATGCCGAGCGAGACCTCCAGCCAGATCTCCAACGCCACCAACGGCATCGAGCCGCCCCGCGGCCTGGTGTCGGTGAAAGCCTCCAAGGACGGCATCCTCAAGCAGGTGGTGCCGGAGTACCACCGCCTGAAGGATCAGTACGAACTGCTGTGGAAACAGCCGAGCGTCGACGGTTACCTGCAGCTGGTCGGCATCATGCAGAAGTTCGTGGATCAGGCGATCTCCGCCAACACCAACTACGACCCGGCCCGCTTCGAAGGCAACAAGGTGCCGATGAAGCAGTTGCTCAAAGACTTGCTGACCGCCTACAAATACGGTCTCAAGACCCTCTACTATCACAACACCCGTGATGGTGCCGACGACACCCAGACCGATCTGCAAGATGACGGCTGCGCTGGCGGGGCTTGCAAGATCTAACCGCGAAACGCACTGATAAACCGGGCGGGAGCATCAAGCTCCCGCCCTCCTGTTTTCCCTATTTCACGGCATTCGAACCATGGCTTACTCTACTTTTTGCCAGACCCAAAACGATCAGCTCAAGGAGCCGATGTTCTTCGGCCAGTCGGTCAACGTGGCCCGTTATGATCAGCAAAAGCACGACATCTTCGAGCGGCTTATCGAGAAACAGCTCTCCTTCTTCTGGCGCCCGGAAGAGGTGGACGTCTCCCACGACCGCATCGACTTCCAGGCTCTGCCGCCCCACGAGCAGCACATCTTCATCTCCAACCTGAAGTACCAGACCCTGCTGGATTCCATTCAGGGCCGCAGCCCCAACGTGGCCCTGCTGCCCCTGGTCTCCATCCCGGAGCTGGAGACCTGGATCGAGACCTGGGCCTTCTCCGAGACCATCCACTCTCGCTCCTACACCCACATCATCCGCAACATCGTCAACAACCCGGGCCAGGTGTTCGACGACATCGTGACCAACGAGCAGATCTTGAAGCGCGCCGGCTCCATCAGCCACTTCTATGACGATCTCATCGAGGCCACCTCCGTCTATCACCTGCACGGTGAGGGAACCCACCGGATCGGGGATCGCGAAGTCACCATCAGCCTGCGGGAGCTCAAGAAGAAGCTCTACCTGTGCCTGATGAGCGTCAACGCCCTCGAAGCAATCCGCTTCTACGTGAGCTTCGCCTGCTCCTTCGCCTTCGCCGAGCGTGAGCTGATGGAGGGCAATGCCAAGATCATCAAGATGATCGCCCGTGACGAGGCCCTGCACCTGACCGGCACCCAGCACATGCTGAACCTGATGCGCAGCGGCAACGACGACCCCGAGATGGCGGAGATCGCCGTCGAGTGCGAGCAGGCCTGCTTCGAGCTGTTCAAGGAAGCGGCCCTGCAGGAGAAGGAGTGGGCCGAGTACCTGTTTCAGGACGGCTCCATGATCGGCCTGAACAAGGACATCCTCTGCCAGTACGTGGAATACATCACCAACCTGCGCATGGCGGCCGTCGGCCTGCAACCGGCCTTTGCCGGCACCAAGCAGAACCCCATCCCCTGGATCAACACCTGGCTCTCCTCCGACAACGTGCAGGTGGCGCCCCAGGAAGTGGAAGTAAGCTCCTATCTGGTGGGTCAGATAGACAGTGAAGTGCACGCCGACGATCTGGGTGACTTCGAGCTGTGATGCTAGGCGACCTCTGCTGGCAGGCCATGATGCGGGAGAGCGACGTCCGTGAGTGACGCCACCGCCACCCTGAACTCGCCCCTGCATACCGCCACCACGGCGCCGGAGGGGCAAGCCCCCCAGGTACAGACCCTGGACGGTGTGCTGCACCCCCATCCCGGCGAAAGCGTGCTGGAGACCCTGGAGCGCCACGGCCATCACGTGGAGTTCCAGTGCCGCAGCGGCTATTGCGGCGCCTGCCGCACCCCGCTGCTGGCGGGCAAGGTGCACTACGCCGCCGTCCCGCTCGCCTTTGTCTCCCAGGGGGAGTGCCTCCCCTGCTGCTGTCAGCCGGTGGGCGCCATCAAGCTCGATATCCGAAAGGGCTGACGGCCCTTGTCGCCAGATCTGCCCCGCAAACAAAAAGCCGCCGGATTGCTCCGGCGGCTTTTTTCATGGGAATGTCCCGTCTCTTGAGGGAAATGAGGGGCCATGACCCTCTTGCGTTACAACCAGGGGGCGGCGGTCGGCCCGTGGTGGAGACCCAGCTTCCAGACCCGGCCAAAGTGCTTGTAGTGACCGGCCGCGACACCGGCTTTCTCCCCCATGCCGTGGTAGAGGTCAAGGTGGCCCTTCTTCACCGCCCCGCCCACATCCAGCGCAATCAACAGGCGCAGCTGGTGCTTGCCGGTCCAGTTGCCCTCTTTGTCCAGCAGCGGTACTTCCGCGAGGATCGGCGTGCCCATCGGCAGCAGGGTCTTGTCGGCGGCCACCGCCGCCATCGGCAACAGCGGAATGCCGGCGGCCCCCACCACGTCGTTGGTGGGACGGCGCTCGAAGAAGACATAGGAGGGGTTCTGCTCCACCAGCTCCTTCACGCTCTCTTCCGGCTGACGGTTGGCCCACTCCTTGATGGCCTTCATGGACATCTGCTCCTTGGGCACTTCGCCACGGTCGATGAGCACCCGGCCAATGCTGACATAGCCGTGGCCGTTCTTGCCGCTGTAACCGAGGTACTGCAACCGGTCGTCATCGCCGTAGTGAACGAAGCCGGAACCCTGCACGTCCATCAGGAAGTTGTCGATGAGGGATTTGCTGTAGCCCAGCTCCAGCCCCCGGTTGGCCAGCGCCCCCCGGTGGATCTCGGCCCGGCTCGGGCAGCGACCGCCGCAGTTGGGCATGGCATAGATGGGATACTTGTACTGGGCGTCCGGGCGATGGCGCACCTCCAGCACCGGCGAGTAGTAGCCGGTGAAGAGCACGTTGCCCATGCGGTCGGCACCGCCAAGCTGCGCCAGGCTGATGCCGTACTGGGTGATATGGGCGGGATTGCCCCCATTGGCGACCCAGCGTGAGAGTTGACGGTAGAGCTCCCCATAGCGGCTCGCCATGCGGCCGGAGCGTTCCATCACCATCCGGCTCTGGGGACCGAACTTGCTGTAATCGGCGCGGGCGCGGCTGTTGACCCGCTCCACCCGCACCAGATCCCCCGGCAGGGCACCATCCAGATACTGCTTGCCCAGATTCACAGGGATCTCACAGTTCAGAAAACATCCGGATTCCGCCTTCTTCTGGGGCACCTTGACCGGTTCAGGGTTGCCCGCACAACCGGCCAGCCCCACCACGGCGGCGGCCAACCAGTACGCATGTCTATTCATATGTCCTCATATAACACCGAGTGTCTTGCACGGCGGGGAAGATGCCAAAATTGCCCGGGGAAAGCAAACGCCTTCACGCCCCTGACGACGGATTTCTCCTGCCGTGATCTTCTGGGTTATAACAAGGTGACAAGGTGTGAGAGGTCATGGATGGAACAGCTCGAAATCTTCCCGCTCCAGAGCCCCTGTGTCGGGGTCTGCGAACTGAACAACAAGGGGTATTGCAAGGGATGCCTGCGAAGCCGCGAGGAGCGTTTCAACTGGCTTGCCATGACCCCTGCCCAGCAGCAGGAGGTGATGCGCCTGTGCCGCAGCCGCAAGGCCAGGGTCGAGGCCGCTCGCCGCAAGGCGCAGGCCGCAGAGGCGGCCGATCCGCCGCCCCCGCCGGGCTGGGATTTTTAAATCCCACGTTGCCCTCCCCCCCAACAAAAAAGGCGGCCCCAGGGCCGCCTTGTCATGAAGGGTGTGTCACGCCGTGACGTCCTCAGGCAGTCGCCAGCTTGGCCTGCTCCTCGCCACGCTTGAGCATGGCGTAGGCCACCCCGGTCACCAGAGAACCGGCGGCGATCGCCAGGATGTACATCATCACATGGCTGATGGCGTTCGGGATGAAGAGCACGAACAGACCACCGTGGGGTGCCACCAGCTCGCAGCCGAACAGCATGGAGAGCGCACCGGTCAGGGCGCCGCCCGCCATGCAGGCCGGGATGACACGCATGGGATCCTTGGCGGCAAACGGGATGGCACCCTCGGAGATGAAGCACAGACCCAGCACGAAGGAGGCCTTGCCCGCTTCCTGCTCCGCCTTGATGAACTTTCTGCTGGCCAGGAAGGTCGCGATCCCCATCCCCAGTGCAGGCACCATGCCGGCGGCCATGACCGCTGCCATGGGGGCATAGGTCTTGGAGGCGAGCAGGCCGACACCGAAGGCATAGGCCGCCTTGTTGACCGGGCCACCCATGTCGAAGCACATCATGGCGCCGATGATGACACCCAGCAGCACGGCGTTGGCAGAGCCCATGTTGTTGAGGAACTCGGTCATGGCGTTCATGATGCCCGCCACCGGGCCACCCACCACGTAGATCATCACCAGACCGGTGAACAGGCTGGCAAAGAGCGGAATGATGAGGATGGGCTTGAGGGCTTCCAGGGTGACCGGCAGGCGCACCTTGTCACTCAGGAACTTGGCGCTGTAACCGGCGAGGAAGCCGCCGACGATGCCGCCAAGGAAACCGGCGCCGAGCGAGCTTGCCAGCATACCGGCGATCATGCCAGGCGCCAGACCCGGACGGTCGGCGATGGAGTAGGCGATGTAGCCTGCCAGCACCGGGATCATCAGGGCGAAGGCGGAGCCGCCACCGATCTTCATCAGGGCCGCGGCCAGCGTCCCCTCTTCCTTGAACGCTTCAATGCCGAAGATGAAGGAGAGCGCGATGATAAGGCCCCCCGCCACCACCATGGGCAGCATGAAGGAGACACCGGTCAGCAGGTGCTTGTAGGGGCCCGCCTTTTCCTCTTTCTTGACCGCAGCTGCGCCGCTGTGGCGATAGACCTTCGCCTCGGTCCAGGCCTTGTCGAGCTCGGCCCGGGTTTTCTTGAGCGCCGCCCCCGTGCTGGTGCGATAGACCGGCTTGCCGTCAAAGCGCGCCATGTCCACCTCGATGTCAGTGGCGAGGAACACCAGATCGGCGGCGGCAATCTCGTCCGCCGTCAAGGCATTCTGGGCACCGACCGAGCCCTGGGTTTCGACGCGGATCTGGTGACCCAGCTGCTTGGCCATGGTCTCCAGGGCCTCGGCCGACATGAAGGTGTGGGCCACCCCGGTCGGGCAGGCCGTCACCGCCACGATGCGCTTGGCACCGCTGGCCGGTTTGGCAACCACAGGTGCCGCCTCATGGCGATAGACGCTGGCACCGCTTCGCGCGGCTTCCAGCAGGGCAGCGGGATCCTGGAGCGCCAGATCCATGTCGCCCCGATAGAGCGACTTGCCGTCATAGGCGGCCAGATCCACCGGTGCGCTGGCAACGACCAGCACCAGGTCGGCGGCGGCAATCTGCTCTTTCGAGGGAACCTGACGGGGCTGCACGCTGGACTCGACGTCGAGGGTGAGCTCCCAGCCAGCCAGTTTGGCCTGCTGTTCTATCCGTTTTGCAGCGAGAAAGCTGGTGGCAATGCCCGCCGGGCAAGCCGTAACCAGAATTGCTTTCATTGGGCATCTCCTGAGTTAGCCATCAAATGGGGTTGGGGTTGAGTCGGTGCCAGATCATCCAGACGCTGTACGCGCACCTGCTCGAGTAACGGTTTGAGCACATTGATATCGTTGAAGCCGACCGCGACCTGGCTCACCGCCAGTGCCGAGACGGCGGTGGCCAGACGCAGGGTCTGCTCCGGCGTCCAGTCTAGGCTCATGCCATGGACCAGGCCCGCCACCAGGGAGTCGCCGGCACCCACGGTGCTGACCACCTCCATGCGCGGCGGAATCGCCTGCCAGGTGGCATCCGGTGCAAACCAGATGAGGCCGTCGGCACCATTGGAGATCACCACGTTGGGGATCCCGCTGGCCTGCAGCGCGCGGGCGCACTCGGCCTGCTCGCTCAGGGTCTTCACGGGGCGACCGGCCCACTGGCTCAACTCTTCCAGGTTGGGTTTGACCAGGGTCGGCGCCGCCTTGATCCCTTCGCTCAACGCCGCGCCGCTGCAATCGAAGATCACCTGCTTGCCCTTGGCCTTGAGCAGGCGAATGAGGCGCGCGCAGTAATCGGGGGCCACCCCTTTGGGCAGGCTGCCCGCCAGCACGAACCAGTCGGAGTGGGGAGCCAGTCGCTCCAGCGCCGCTTCCAGGGCGCTGACATCGCCTTCGTGCACGGCGAGTCCCGGCAGATTGAGATCGGTCACCCGGCCGGATTGTTCGGAGATCTTGACGTTGATCCGGGTGTCGCCCGCCACGCGCACGAAGTGATCGGCAAGAGCACGTTCCTCGAACAGGGAGACGAAGCTCTGCTGGTTGCCCTCACCGAGCCAGCCGGTCAGGCCTACGTCACGGCCGAGATCTTTCAAGACCATGGCGACGTTGATCCCCTTGCCCGCGGCGCGCAAGTTGGCCTCGCTCACCAGATTGACCTCGCCAGGGTGCATGGCCTCCAGACGGGTGGTGAGATCGAGCGCGGGATTGAGGGTGATGGTGACGATGTCCATCAGTGCGCCCCCTCGCCAAGACCCGCGGCAATGGCTTCGCCAATGCCCTTGAGGGCGGCTTCGGCATCCGCTCCTTCGGCGCGAAACGCCAGACGATGACCGCACTTGACCCCAAGCCCGATCACCTTCATCAGGCTCTTGGCAGAGACGGCTTCACCGCTGCCATCGAGGTTGGCGACGCGGATGTCGGATTCATACTCCTTGGCCACCTTGACCAGCATGGCGCCCGGACGGGCGTGCAGACCGTGAGGGTTGATGATGGTGAAGGTCTCGGACAGCCCGCTCGCCGGACCCGCCTGCAACATGGCAAGACCGTCGCTGCCAGAAAGGGTGGCCAGCTGGCCGGCGGCGGCCAGCTTGGCCAGATTCTCGAGTTGCGGCAAATGGCCGCTATCTGCGGCACACAGCAGCAGCAGGGCGCTGACCGGCAATTCACCGACGTTCAGCGGGGTGCTCGGAGTGGCCAGCACCCAACCGGTCTGGGCCGCTTGCGCACGGGCCAGCCAGATGCCCTCCCCCAGGTGAACAGGCTGGCTGGCCAGGAGGGCGCTCACCATGGCGGCGTCTCCCCAGCCTGCGGATTTGGCGCGAGCCGCAGCCCCCAGCAGCAACTGCTCCTGGTCGTCGGCCGGGAAGTCCGCCAGGGTCAGGTATTGCACCTCTTTGGCGCCAGTCGCGCCAGTCAGGATATTGATGATGGTCTCTTCGTCGGTCGCCCCCTTGAGCTGGGCTGCGGCCTGCTCGTCACCCAGCACGTGGGTGAGCTGGCGCAAGATCCCCAGGTGCTCATCGGACTTGGCGGCGATGCCGATGGCGACGTAGGCAATCTGCCCCTCGTCCCACTCGATGCCGTGGGGGAACTGGGCCACCATGACGCCGGTGCTCTTCACCAGATGACGGGTGTCCGTGGTGCCGTGGGGAATGGCGATACCGCTGCCAAGATAGGTGGCGTGCTGCGCTTCCCGCGCCAGCATGCCGTCCACGTAACCTGCTTCAACCAGACCGGCGTCGGTCAGTTTGCTTGCCAGCAGGGCGATGGCGTCCGCCTTGGTCGTCACCGATTGTCCCAGCAGGATTTGCTGTCGCGCCAACTTCAACATAGAGATTCTCCATCAGGTCCGGCTTCACCTCGCGGCGTACCGGCTCAACTCAACTCGATTTTTGGGTAACTTGCCTGCTGACAATAGACGGTGATCTCTCGCTTTGGTGAGCCGGAACCCATTTCCAAGTGCAGATAATCATCCGTTACTGACAAGCTGAATCGTTTCACTTACACTCAGACTGAATCGTTTCAGCGTATTGTTCAAGATCCCGCAGAAAGTACGTTTCAATGATATGATCCCGCGCACACTTTTCGGCGCCCCAACCAGGAACCGGCGCGGGCCTTGCAACTCAAACAGAGCCAACATGATGAAACTGGATGAAATCGCCGCGCTGGCCGGTGTCTCTCGCACCACCGCCAGCTATGTGATCAATGGCAAGGCCGATCAATACCGCATCAGCCAGGCAACCCGCGACAAGGTGATGGCCGTGGTCCATGCCCACAACTATCAGCCGGACAGCCGCGCCGCTTCCCTGCGCGGCGGCCAGACCCGCACCCTCGGCTTCATCCTGCCCGACCTCGAAAACGCCAGTTACGCCAAGCTCGCCAAGCGCCTGGAGCAAGGGGCCCGCACCCAGGGATATCAGTTGCTCATCGTCTGCTCGGAGGACGATCCGGACACCGAAAAGGAGCTGGCCCGGATGCTGGTGAGCCGCCATGTGGACGCGCTCCTGGTGGCAAGCTGCCTCCCCCCGGCGGATCCCTTCTACCTGGAGCAGCAGTCCCGGGGCGTGCAGATCCTCGCCATCGACCGTGCCATGGCCACCGAGCACTTCGTCACCGTGGCGAGTGAAAACCAGAAGGCGAGCCTGGACCTCACCGCCTCCCTGCTCACCCCGGCCATCGGTCATATCGCCTTGATCACTGCACTGCCGGAACTGACGATCAGTCAGGAGCGAAAAGCGGGCTTCGAACAGGCCATTGCCAGTCACAGTGCGACCCGCCACCTGTGTGAAGGGGCCCACTTCTCGCGCACCGAAGGGTATCGCCTGATCAAGACGCTCCATCAGCAGCTCGGCCAACTGCCCGAGGCGCTGATCACCACCTCCTACATCCTGATGGAGGGGGTGCTCGACTACCTGCTGGAGCAGGAGGCCGACATGAGCCAGCTCGCCATGGCTACCTTCGGGGATGACCGCCTGCTCGATTTCCTCCCCTTTGGCATCAACTCCCTGCCCCAGCAGCACGACGCCCTGGCAAGCCAGGCCCTGACGCTGGCCCTCAAGGCGGTCAATGGCGACTACCAGAGCGGCCTGCACTATGTGAGCCGTACCCTCAAACGCCGCCGCTGACCCGGCAACGACGCACCACCCCGGGGGCGGCCCGCAGTGCCAGCCCCTGAGCCTCCTCCCCCACACCTGCTTGTGTTCTCCCCTGTTGTCTCAGCTTTTGCCCTTCGCCTTCTGGCTTTGAGGTGATCTGCCGGGCGGCAACCCCGCGCCAGGGCACGTTTATCGGCGCCTCGGCTCGCTATAAGTGAAAATGATGGCTTTTGGGAGTATGACCCGATGTTTGCTTATATCGGGCCAGTCGCACCACCAGGGCCCCGTGTTACCCTCTGCAAGCCCTGTTGCCGCCAACGCGGGCGCTCTCGATGTCGACCCGCAACGCAGCCTGACGGGCAGCCTCCCCCTGAGGGGCGCGTTTTTTCGGCGCATGGCGCAATGTGTCACTTTTTATTGCCACCCTTCGGCTTGCCACAGCACAAAATCCGCTTTTAAGGGGTTGTTTCCGCCATTTCAATCCGCTAACTTGGCAACCAATTTTTACAACTGACAGGTTTCAGGTACAGATGTATCCACACCGATATTGCTAGCCTCCGGCTTTTCCCCGGAGGCGTCTCCCGACACAGCCAACTGGCTCTCTCTTGTTTGCAACAGCGCCCCTCACTTTCGGATGGATGACATGAATACCAAGACCCAGGGTTGTACCCTGTTGATTGCCGGCACCACCATAGGCGCCGGCATGCTGGCCCTGCCGCTGGCCTCCTCGTCCCTGGGCGGCCCCGCCACCCTGATGCTGATGATCGGCCTCTGGGCCCTGATGGCCTTCACCGCCATGCTGCAGGTGGAAGCCAGCCTCAGCACCGGCAAGTGGTACCTGCACCAGCTGGCGGATCACCTGCTCGGCCCCTGGGGCAAGGGCATCGCCTCCTTCTGCATCCTGATGCTGTTCTACGCCCTGGCCTCCGCCTACATCAGCGGCGGCAGCAGCCTGCTGGCCCAGGCACTGGCTGATGCCGGCCTTCCCCTCGGCCAGGAGCAGGCGGCCTGGGTCTTTACCCTGCTGTTTGGCGGCATGGTGTGCGTCGGCACCAGGCAGGTGGATTACCTCAACCGCCTGATGTTCACCGTGAAGCTGGTGATCATGGTGGCGGTGCTGGCGCTGCTGCTGCCCCGCGCCCAGGGGCAGCACCTGCTCTCCATGCCCCTCGGGGAAGGCCTGCTGCTGGCGGGCCTGCCGGTCATCTTCACCTCCTTCGGCTTCCACGGCTCCATCCCGAGCGTCATGCTCTACCTCGGGGACAACCCCAGGCAGTTGCGCCGGGTCTTCGTGTGGGGCTCCGCCTTGCCACTCGTGCTCTACGTGCTGTGGCAGGTCGCCATCCTGGGGCTGCTGGGCCAGCAATCCCTGATCCAGACCGGCGGCGCCCTGGACAGCCTGCTGGCCAACGTCGGCGGCCTGGTGAGCTGGCCCGCCTTCAACCAGGCGATGCATCTGTTTGCGGATCTCGCGCTCGCCACCTCCTTCCTCGGGGTGACCCTGGGACTGTTCGACTTCATGGCCAAGGTGACCCGTCGCAAGGACAACTGGCAGGGCCGCACCCAGACCGGCCTCATCACCTTCGTGCCGCCCCTGCTGTTCGCCCTCTACTTCCCGCAAGGCTTCATCATGGCGCTCGGTTACGCCGCCATTGCGCTGGCGGTGCTGGCGGTGCTGCTGCCGGTGGCCTTGGTGTGGCAGAGCCGCAAGCAGGCCGAGGCAAACCACTACCGCGTCCCGGGCGGCGTACTGGCCCTGGGCCTTGCCGGCGCCATGGGTGTGCTGATCGTCGGGGTGCAGATAAGCGTCAGCATGGGATTGCTGCCCGCCCTCTGATTTCCCCGGCCCGACTAACAGAAACGCCGCAAAGAGACACGCCCCGCCAACCCAGTTGGCGGGGCGTTTCATTGGCACGGGCTCACTTGGCCGACCCGCGCCCCTCCTCGCGAAGCCCATACAACAATGAACATTTGAGTGCAACCATGTATAGATATGTACATGACTGCGCCCCTGCCCTACACTGCTTAGCAGACAACTCATGATCCCGTGCCCGTCTGGCACGCCAACCCGGGAGGCAACATGGCCGCCACCGCATCTCTCCCCCGGCAACAGCCCGCCGTCGATCCCAGCAAGGCCCTGCCCGTGGTGTTTCGCATCCTGGGCAAATGGCAGTGCAGCACGGATGAACAACTCAGGCTGCTTGGCATTACCTCCCGCTCCACCCTGAACAAGTACAAGGAGGCCAGCGGCGGCATTCGGCTCAGCGCCGATCTCCAGGAGCGGATGAGCTATCTACTCAACATCCACAAGAGCCTGCGGCTGCTGTTCAGCCTGGATGAGAGCATCTATGGCTGGGTGCGCAAACCCAACAGCCACCCCTTCTTTGCCGGGCGCAGCGCCATGGAGGTCATGCAGGGTGGGCGGGTGGCCGATCTCTACGAAGTGGCCACCCGGCTGCACGCCTGGCGCGGGGAGATGGCCTGATGTCCTCCCCGCCCTTGCGCACCTTCCACAATGCCTGCGCCTATCGCATCATTCCTAGCCGCTTTCCCCCCATCTGCCTCTATGAAGACGTCGCTACCGCCGACGAGCTGGAGGCGGTCTGGGCCGTCGAGGCCCTGACCAACGACAGGCTGAGGGAAGAGGCGGGCGAGCTGATGCGGGTGCCCAGGGAAGACTGGCTGGTGGGGCTGCCCGGCGGCAGCTATGTGATGGCCGCCTTCACCCACCTCAATCCCGAGGGTGCCCGTTTCACCACGGGGGACTTTGGCGGCTACTATTGTGCCCCCTCCCTCGACACCGGCATCAAGGAGACGGTCTACCATAGGGAGCGGATCTTCGGGTACACCCGGGAGCCGGCCCAGAAGGTGCAGATGCGGGTGATCCAGGCGCAGTTCAGCGCCAGCCTCATCGACATCACGGGCCCGGCGTTTCTGCCAGGCCCCCTCTATCACGCCACCGATTACGGCCCCGCCCAGGCCTTCGCCCGGGAGCAGAAGGTCGCCGGGGCGGACGGCATCCACTACCGCTCGGTGCGCCACCCCGGTCACGACTGTCACGTGCTCTATCGCCCCCGTCTGGTCAGCCGGGTGGACCACGCCCGTCATCTGGAGTACCACTGGAGCGGCGAGGCCATCACCCATGTGCTGGAAATCCGCCTCTACGGTGAATAGCGTCTACCAGGACAAAAAAAGCCCCGCCAGATTGGCGGGGCTTTTTGTATCAACCGAACAGTGGGGGAGCCTGGCTCCCTGGCCGCTTACTGGTTGTGGCTGGCGCGACGGGGACGACGGGCCTGGGCCGGCTTCGCGGCGCCATCAGCCGGACGCTGGCCGCCCTGGGGCTTGGGCTTGCCACCGTTGCCGGAGCGGTTACCGCCGCCATTGCCACCGGCGCCATTGCCGGAGCGACCGGCACCCTGACGCTGGCCCTGGCCCTGGCCTTGCGGACGCGGCGCACGGCGCTGCTCGCTCGGATCCCGCGGCTCTTTGCGAAGCGGCGCGCCGATGCCACGGGCGATGTTGTCGAGGGTCTCGCGGGAGGCTTCAAAACCGGCCACCTGCTCGCACGGAATGTTCTGCTTGGTCAGCCGCTCGATGGCCTTGATGAGCTTGCCTTCATCGGCCGCGACCAGGGAGATGGCGTGACCGGCGGCGCCGGCACGGCCGGTACGGCCGATACGGTGCACGTAATCTTCCGCCACGTTCGGCAGCTCGAAGTTGACCACCTGGGGCAGTTTGTCGATGTCCAGGCCACGGGCGGCGATGTCGGTCGCCACCAGCACCTTGACGCTGCCATCCTTGAAACCGGCAAGGGCGCGGGTACGGGCACCCTGGCTCTTGTTGCCGTGGATGGCGGCGGCGCTGACGCCGTTCTTGTCGAGGGTCTCGGCAACGCGGTTGGCCATGTGCTTGGTACGGGTGAACACCAGCACCTGCTGCCAGTCGTTGCTGGTGACCAGGTGACTCAGCAGGGCAATCTTGTTGGCCTTGTCGCAGGGGTGTACCAGCTGCTCGATGCGCTCGGCGGTGCTGTTGCGCGGGGTCACTTCGATCACCGCCGGGTTGTCCAGCAGACCGGTGGCCAGCTCGCGAATTTCGTCGGCGAAGGTGGCGGAGAAGAGCAGGTTCTGGCGCTTCTTCGGCAGCAGGGCCAGGATGCGGCGGATGTCGCGGATAAAGCCCATGTCGAGCATGCGGTCCGCTTCGTCCAGTACCAGGATCTCCACTTCGTCGAACTTGACGGCGTTCTGGTTGTAGAGATCCATCAGGCGGCCCGGGCAGGCCACCAGCACGTCCAGACCACGGCGGGTCGCCATCATCTGGGGGTTGATGCTCACGCCGCCAAATACCACGTGGCTGCGGATCGGCAGGTGCTTGCCGTAGTTGCGCACGCTCTCGCCCACCTGGGCGGCCAGCTCGCGGGTCGGGGTCAGCACCAGGGCGCGGATGCGGTTCGGGGAGACCTTGCGCTTGCTTTCAATCAGACGCTGCAGCATCGGCAGGGTGAAACCTGCGGTCTTGCCGGTCCCGGTCTGGGCGGCGGCCATCAGATCACGGCCAGCCAGTACCGCCGGGATCGCTTGTTGCTGAATGGGAGACGGGGTGTCGTAGCCTTGCTCGGCAACGGCACGCAACAAGGGTTCGGCCAGACCGAGGGAAGTAAAACTCATAGTTACCTGCTAGGGATAGGGGCGCCAAAGATCGTGGTGGGGCTCCTCTGCTGAGCCGATGCCATCTCACAGGATCCGGGCCTATAGAGAAAACAACGATTTCCCCGGGGAGCAGAGCAAAGGGGAAAGAATAGAGGCGCAGTCTAACGGAGTTGGCGCACTTAGACGAGGAAAATGTGATGCGCCTCCCAGCACGGCTGGAAATAGGGACGAAGGCAGGACAAAATGGCCCGAATCGCCGTATGTATCAATGCCCCTGCGCAGCCTGCCGGGGACGGCGCGATACACGGAACAGGAGGTTTTGATTGAAACGGAAGTTCACCCCCACCGCCCGGCGCATGCTGGGCCTCGTCCTGCCCCTGCTCTTCGCCCAGCCCCTCGCCGCCAGGGAGACCCTGTCGGTGGCCTGGAGCCACTGGCCCCCTTTCAGTCAAATCGCTGCCGACGGCACCCTCGGCGGACTGGACGTGACCCTGACCCGCCAGATCCTGGGCAAGGCAGGCGTGGAGCCCGCCTTTCGCAACCTCCCCTGGGCCCGGGCCCTCTACCTCATGGAGCGCCAGCAGCTGGACGTGGCCATGGGCGCCCTGAAAACCCCCGAGCGGGAGCGGTTCGCCCGCTTCTCCGCCCCCTATCGGCGCGCCAGCTTCGTGCTGCTGAGCCAGCGCCCGCAGGCCGGGGAGCCCGACGGCTGGCAAGGGCTCACAGAGCTGGCAACCCTCTGCCAGGCCAAGGGGCTTCGACTTGGCAAGCTGCGGGGTACCCGCCCCCTGCCGATGAACGAGGAGTGCCCTGCCCTCGGGCAGGCGAGTGAATACAACAGCGATGACAGGCTGCTCACCCTCTTGCTGGCGCGCCGCCTCGACGGCGTCATCATGGAGTGGCAATACGCCCGCTACCAGCTCGGGGCGAGCAATGCCATCCAGTGTCAGGTGCTCTTGCACCAGCAGCCGGTGCGCCTGATGTTTGCCAAAAAGGCCGTGAACGATGAGGCGCTCGCCCGCATCGATGCCGCCATCGCCACCCTGCCCTCACCGGATCCCGCCTTTGCGCCGCCCCGCTGCCGCCTGGACGCAACCCGGCACCCATCGCTCTCGACGCCATCGGCCCCCTGACGCCGACGCCGGCAAAAAACCATGAAAAAGGCGACCCTGGGGTCGCCTTGTGGTATCTGGTGATCACTCACCTGGCCCGCAGCGTGATCAGCGCAGCTGCGGGGTCTGGGTGTGCACGCCCTGGTTCTGGGCGCGGTGGCGCAGCAGGTGATCCATCAGCACCAGGGCCAGCATGGCCTCGGCGATGGGCACGGCACGGATGCCGACGCAGGGGTCGTGACGCCCCTTGGTGATCATCTCGGTGGCCTCACCGCTGGTGGTGATGGTCTTGCCCGGCACCGTGATGCTGGAGGTAGGCTTGAGGGCCATGCTCACCACGATCTCCTGACCCGACGAAATGCCCCCCAGGATGCCCCCCGCATGATTGCTGGCAAAGCCGGTCGGAGTCATCTCGTCCCGGTGCTCCGAGCCTTTTTGCTCCACCACCGCGAAGCCGTCACCGATCTCCACCCCTTTCACCGCGTTGATGCCCATCATGGCGTGGGCGATGTCGGCGTCGAGGCGGTCGAACACCGGCTCCCCTAGGCCTACCGGCACGTTGCGCGCCACGACGCACACCTTGGCCCCCACGCTGTTTCCCTCTTTCTTGAGGGCACGCATGTATTCATCCAGCGCCTCCAGCTTGCCCGCATCGGGGAAGAAGAAGGGGTTCTGCTCGATCTGGCTCTCGTCGAACCCTTCCGCCTTGATGGGGCCGAGCTGGGAGAGAAAACCCACGATCTCGATGCCGTGCACCTGTTTCAGGTACTTCTTGGCGATGGCGCCCGCCGCGACCCGCATGGCGGTCTCGCGGGCCGAGGAGCGGCCGCCGCCACGGTAGTCACGCTGGCCGTACTTCTGGTGATAGGTGTAGTCGGCGTGGCCGGGTCGGAACAGATCCTTGATCTCGGAGTAGTCCTTGGAGCGCTGATCGGTGTTCTCGATGAGCAGCCCGATGGAGGTGCCCGTGGTCTTGCCCTCGAACACCCCGGAGAGGATCTTCACCTCGTCCGCCTCGCGGCGCTGAGTGGTGTAGCGGGACGTACCGGGCTTGCGCCTGTCCAGATCCCCCTGCAAATCGTCTTCGCTTATCTCCAGCCCCGGCGGGCAGCCGTCGACCACGGCGCCCAGCGCCAGACCGTGGCTCTCGCCGAAAGTGGTGACCCGAAAGAGTTGGCCGAAACTGTTCCCTGCCATGAATGCTCCTTGCTGCTTAGTTCTTGTAAATGGCGAAATGGGCCTGGTACTGCTCGAGCTCTGCGCGGGTCATCACAAAGACGCCGTGGCCGCCGTTTTCGAACTCGACCCAGGTGAAGGGCACCTCGGGGAACTGGGCTTCCAGGTGGATCATGCTGTTGCCCACCTCGACCACCAGCACGCCATCCTCTTTCAGGAAGTCGGCGGCATTGGCCAGCAGACGTTTGGTGAGCTTGAGGCCGTCGGAGCCCGACGCCAGGGCCAGCTCCGGCTCGTGGCGAAACTCCTCCGGCAGATCCGACATGTCCTCGGAGTCCACGTAGGGCGGGTTGGAGACGATGAGATCGTACTTGTCACCGGCCGGCAGATCCCGGAACAGATCGGAGCGAATGGGGATAACCTGCTGCTCCAGCCCGTGATCGTTGATGTTGCGCTCGGCCACGTTGAGGGCATCGACGCTGATGTCGATGGCATCCACTTCCGCATGGGGGAACTCGTGGGCCATGATGATGGCGATGCAGCCGGAGCCGGTGCACAGGTCCATGATCCGGGTCGGTTCGTCTTTCAGGAAGGGGGCGAAGCGGTTGGCCACCATCTCGGCGATGGGGGAGCGCGGAATGAGCACCCGTTCGTCCACGTAGAATTCCCAGCCCGCATACCAGGCCTTGTTGGTCAGGTAAGGCGCCGGAATGCGCTCCTGCACGCGGCGGATGATGAGCTCGGCGATGCGGTGGCGCTCGCTGGTGGTCAGGCGGGAGTGGCGCATGCCCGGATCCACGTCCGGCGGCAGATGTAACGCGGGCAGCACCAGTTGCACGGCCTCATCCCAGGCGTTGTCGGTACCATGTCCGTAGAAGATCCCGGCGTCGTTGAAACGACTCATGGCCCAGCGCAACATGTCCTGGATGGTGTGCATTTCGGCAACCACCTCATCGATAAATATCTTGTCCAAATCCACCTCCAAGTCGAGTAATATCCGGCCCGAGAATTTTATACAGCGAGCAAGACGAGTACCTGATGAAAAATACGCCCTCACTCACAGACGAGGAAAGCCTGCTGTTTCGTGATGCTGTCAAAGGTACCCGGAAAATTAAGCAAGATACCATAAGGGCCTCCTCAAGCCCGGTCAAGCAGAAACGCGAAGTGCGCGAGAGCCGCGAAAAGCTTGGGGTTGACCACTTTTTCAGCGACGAGTACCAGCCCCATCTCGAGGCGGACGGGCCGACCCGTTACGTGCGCGACGACGTGTCAAAATTCGAGCTGAAAAAGCTCAAGCGCGGCAGCTACCCGCCGGAGATTTATCTGGATCTGCACGGCATGAACCAGCACCAGGCCAAGCAGGAGCTGGCGGCCCTGCTCACCCTGTGCCGAAAAGAGAACATCCACGTCGCCTCGGTGATGCACGGCATCGGCAAGCACATCCTCAAGCAGCGCATCCCGAGCTGGCTGGCCCAGCACCCCGCTGTGCGCGCCTTTCACCAGGCGCCGCGGGAGTGGGGGGGCGAGAGCGCCATCCTGGTGCTGCTGGACATCGAGGAGTGACCCCCTTCCACGCCCCGCCTTGCCCCGGGCGAACGCCATAAAAAAACCACCGCCAGCTTGCGGTGGTTTTTTCTTGGCGCCCCGCAGGGGTCAGCCGACGACTTCCATATGGCGCTTGAAGTTATCTAAGATGCTCTGCCACCCCGCCCGCTGCTGTTCGCCGCTGTGCAGGGACTCGGTATCGAACCGCTCCTCCACCCGGGTGCCCCCCTGCTCTGCCACGAACCGCACGCTCACCTCGCGGCCATCGTCCATGACGTAGCCGAGCCCCGTCGGTGCTGTGACCTCGGTGAAGGTCCCCTCGAAATCAAACCCCGTGCTGCCATCCCGCGCCGCCATGTGGTGGCAAAAACGCCCGCCCACCCGCAGGTCCACCCGGCTTTGGGGGCAGTGCCACTGCGGAGAGGCGGCGTTCCACGCCATGATGCTGGCGGGGGTGTTCCAGCCCTGCCACACATCGGCAATCGGCCTGGCAACCCAGACGCTGACGCTTATCTTCATCTCTCTGCTCTTCTGGCTTTCCTGCACGTTTTGCACTGTGGCACTGTCATGCCACGCCGGGCGCATCGGGCTGCGCCAAAAAGTGGGCCACCAGGGCATTGGCATGACCGTGACCCATGGCGTGTTCGTCCTTGAGCCAGGCCACCAGGGCCATGTGTTTGCGCTCCTCCCGCCCTGCCAGCAGGGTCAGCCAGTGGACGATGGGCTGGCCGTATTTCTGCTCGATGGCGGGAAAATAGGAGGCAGGCCCCTTCACCTTCGGTTGTTCATCCATGATGGCTTCTCCTCGGGGTGAGTACAGGCTCAGGGTTTGGGGGCGAACTGCTCGAACACCTGCTGTCCGGTCAGGGTCGGGGTGTCGTTCTTGAGGGCATAGAAGTCGGGCTTCTCGTCGATGAAGATCTGCCCGGTGAGCTCGAACCCCTGATCCTGAAACAGGCCGGCTGAGAGGATGTACTCGTCCGTCGGCAACAGATGGTAGAAAAGATGGGTGCCGCAGGTGGGGCAGAATCCGCGCTCCGCCCACTCCGACGAGCGGTAGGCCACCGGGGCCATCCCGGTGAACCGCACGCCCTTGCCCCCGTGCACCGCGAACATGGGCCCCCCTGACCAGCGCCGGCACATGGCGCAGTGACACAGGTTGACCTCCTTGTGATCGCCGCTCGACACGGTGATCCCGCCACACAGACAATGTCCTTCCATGATGCCTCCTGAGAGTTGGGGCGACAGACCGGGCGAACGGGTGCTCGCCTTCTTGCCGCACCAGATGAAGTAGCACGGGATCCGGGGGGCGGCAACTGACCATTCCGGAGCCTCACCGCAGGGCTGAGGCTCCCGGAGCGGGAAAATCCCCCTCTTTATTCATCGTGTGAATGACTCAACACATTTCATGCACCGGATAAATAATGGTCAGGTTCCCTCCTGCAAGGCGATGCGATTCCCCTCGCAATCCCGACACTCCGCCACCCGGAGGCTCTCCCCGACCCGGGTGACGGGATAGAGACAGGCCCCGCCCGATGCCAGTGCCCGGGCCATGGCCCCCTCGATGTCAGGCACCCGCAGATAGATCCGGGTGCCATCCAGGCTCGGTACATAGCTCTCCCCCTTCGCCAGGGCGCCGGAGCAGCCCGCCGTGCCACCTTCCAGGGGAAAGAGCGCCATCTCGTTGCCATCGATCTGCACCCGCTCCAGCACCGTCTCGAAGACCCCCTCATAGAAGCGGATGGCTCTCTCCATATCCTGTACCGGAATTTCAAAATGAATGGCGATGTTCATGGTCATCCTCCCTCGGTGTGAATCCGCACTCTATCAGTGCCAAAAGAGGCGCAGCAAGCCAGCGCGGCGATCAACAAGGGAGGCGTGCGGCCTCCCCGGGGTGCTTGCGCTTGTACTGACTATCAGGTCACCGGTGCCCAGGGGTCGCCCTTGCCCGGCTCGTTGCCCTGGGTCCACCACTTGGCCTGATAGATGATCCCCTTGTGGCTCACCTTGTTGCCCGCGGTGTAGACCTTGCCTGCCTCCCAGGCCGGTACCCCGTCCACCAGTGGCGTGCCGGGGTCGACCGGGGCCGGATCCAGCGTGGCCACCACCCGTACCTTGGGCCAGCTGGCGTGGGAGCCGTAGAAGTTGGTCACGCACTTCTCGTAATCCCCCGGCACCAGGGCCGAATAGGCGGTCTGGTACCCCACCAGATCACACTCGAAGGAGTAGCCGCCGGGTCTGTCCGGGTAGTATTTCCAGTTGCCGTCCCAGTTGGTGTAGAGCACGTCGGTGGCGCCGTTGAGGTTGAGACTGCCATAGGGGGTCTGCTGCCAGCAGGTGTTCTTCTCGTCCGCCAGCAGCGGGATCCCGTAGTGGGCCGCGAGCCCCTCCCAGTAGCGGATGCGGTTGACCGGCTGGCCCTTGTTCTTGTTCTGCTCGCCGCACTCGATGCCACCGTTGATGATGTTGATGGTGGTGCCAAAGCCGTAGCCGATGCCCGCCGCCAGCTCACGCTGGGAGGGCACCCAGGTCCGGTCGATGACGTGCAGCATGGCGGGTTTGGGGGCCTGGGGCGTCAGGAAGAACCAGATGGCGGAGGCGAGGTTGAGCCAGGAGTCCGCCACCAGCCCGGGGTTGTTGAGGAGCACAGAGGCGTCGCCGTCGAACATGGCCTCGGAGAAGGCGCCGTAGTTGAAGTGGTAGGAGAGCTGCTTGGCGCCGCGACCGAAATAGCCCTGACCGGTGCTGCAGGGCCAGCGCCGGTTCTGCCAGTCACTCTGGCCACACCCCGTGGTGTAGCCGGTCTGCCCCTCAGACCAGCCCATCTCCCGCACGTGCACCAGGGCCTGTTGCCACTCCTCCAGCCCTAGGGGGTTGTCGGAGACATTCTCCTTGGCAATGTGGCCGCCGGTCTCATGGGCAAAGTGGGCGAAGGCGGTGATGATGGACTTCTTGCAGATGGCGTCCGCATTGCGCCCGTCCGTGTAGTCGCCGCAGAAGGCGGGGAACTTGCCCACCGCCCGCAGGAAGCGCTCGTAGGTGTACTCCGGGGCGGCCATCTGGGTCAGGAACTCCCAGTCCGATTCGGTGAAGACCCGCTCGACCCGCTTGACGTTGTCCGGGTTGCCGGGGGCGCGGGCAACGATGGCCTCCACCACCGAATTGGGCCGGGTGGCCAGGGCGTGGGACCAGATCCCGTACATGGGGTTGGCGGTCTTGGC
The DNA here is from genome assembly GCF_013168745.1 of Aeromonas sp. TW 6. Classification (NCBI taxonomy): domain Bacteria; kingdom Pseudomonadati; phylum Pseudomonadota; class Gammaproteobacteria; order Aeromonadales; family Aeromonadaceae; genus Aeromonas; species Aeromonas sp. TW 6. The sequence goes on from NZ_JABERS010000041.1 coordinate 28,761, forward strand.
CTGGGCCGCACTGGCAAGATCCACCGCCGCCATCACATAGCCCCCGCTGTTCTGGGGATCGGGCTGGATTGTCATGGCGCTCTGGCCGGGCAGTGCCCAGACGAGGGCAACCAGGCAGGCGGTACGCGTGAGCATGAACATGGGTAACCATCCTTGTCTTGAAAATGTCAGGGCGAGCATAGGCATCCTGACAACTAAATTCACGACAAGAATTAAGAATTTGGCGAAATTGTGAGCCATGCCTCCCTGCACTCAGATGGCGCTCGTTTGCAGGGGAATCCAGCCCCTGGTCTTGCGGCCGCAGCCATCCGACCTGTCCAGACGCTTGCTCAGATCCCCCCTGCGCGCACCGCCCGGATCAGCAGATTGCGCGGGGTCATGGGTTTGGGACAGAAGGTGCCCACCTCGACCCGGTAGCCCTGCTCCTCGAGGAAAAGGGCGCGATCGAGCAGCAGCCAGATTTCCAGGGGACGGCGAAACAGGTGGCGCACCAGCTCCATGCGGGCGACATCGCCAAAACGCCGCTCCCCCTGTGCCAGCAAGGCGGCGTAGTCGAGCCCCGCGGGCAAGCCCATCCCCTTGCGCTCGGCGGCCCAATGGCAGAAATCCTCGAAGCCCCCGGTCAGCAGGCTCTTTTGCAGGTTGGGCACCGGCAGGTACTCATCCACCCCGCGCACCTGGCGCTGCAGGCAGTCAAAGGCGAGGCGCCACACCACCTCCCGCTCCCGCAACCGGGCGATGCGGGCGCCGCCGGTCACCGTCTCCTGCAGCGGCAGCTTCAAATCGCTCTTGCCAAGGCGCAGGGCACTGGCCCTGGCGGCCCGGGAGAGGGGCGCATAGTGCTCTCCCCTGATGAGGTGGTAGCAACACGGGGAGAGGGTCACCCCCTGGGCACGCCCCTCGGCCACCCGCGTCAACAGATGGGTGTGCAGATCGCCGCAGGCATGGAGCGCCATGGCGTGATGGTGCGGGGCGATGAGGGCCCCGGACTCGGCGGCAAAGGCATCCGCCTCCACGAACCGCATGTTGGCGCCGTCGCGCGCGGCGAGCCGCCGCCCCTCCTCGCAGAGCGCCCCCTGCCACTCCAGGCTAAGGATCTCCGCGCCACGGTGCAGCGACACCAGGCGCCCCAGATGCCCCTTGCCGGCGCACCACTCCAGATAGGGACCTTGGTGGGGGGGCAGGCAGCCGGTGAAGGCCTCTATCTGCCCCTGCTTGCGTCCCGGCATGTACATCGCCATGGTCCTGGCGCACTGGACGGGCTCTGGGGCGAAAGGGGCAAGCTCGCTGAGGGCCTGCAACTCGGCCCCCGCCGGGATCCAGGGGGCAAGCAGGGTGCAGAGCGCATCCATGTCCCCGTCGAGGTGCGCTATCTCGTCAAGGGTCAGGGCTGCCAGGCACTTCGCAAGGGCTGGCGCCTCGCGGGCAAAGGCGATCCCCAAATGGTGATAGGGCTGGTATTGCCACCAGCGTCGCTCGGCGGTGAGCAAGCAGTCAAGTTGTCGAAAACGGTGGGCCAGCACGGTGAACCTGTCCTTTGGCGCAAAAAGGGAGGCTCATTCTAGCGATCTGCCGTCAAAAAGCACTCGCCTGTGCGCCGCTGGTAGCCTGACAAAAAGCAGGGATTTGTGCTATATTCCGCCCCCTCATTCGCGCAGCCCGCCACGGCGAGCCGCTTTACCCCTATAAACGGAACCCAATCATGACCATCAATGCCATCCTGCAAGCCCGTGCAAATGCCAAATGCGAGCTGTGTGGCGCAGAACATGCGCTGACTGCCTTCCCGGTGCCGCACTCCCCCGCCAGCGACGACGACCACAGCGTGGCCCTCTGCGCCACCTGCCGCGGCCAGCTGGAGCAGCCGGACACCACGGAGGTGAACCACTGGCGCTGCCTGGGTGACAGCATGTGGAGCCAGGTGCCGGCGGTGCAGGTGATGGCCTGGCGCCAGTTGAAGGCCCTCGTCGCCCGGGGCGAGCTCTGGGCCCAGGACATGCTGGACATGATGTACATGGAAGACGAGGTCAAGGCCTGGGCAGACGCCGGCGTGACCAGCGACGATGACGACAGCGTGCCGACCGTCGACTCCAATGGCGCCGTGCTGGTGGAAGGGGACTCCGTCACCCTGATCAAGGATCTGGACGTCAAGGGCGCGGGCTTCACCGCCAAGCGCGGCACCCTGGTCAAGGGCATTCGCCTGACCAACAACCCGCTGCACATCGAGGGCAAGGTCAACGGCATGCAGATCGTGCTGGTGGCCGCCTACCTGAAGAAGGCCTGATACCGCCCCTTCAAGCCAGAAGCGCCCCCAGGGGCGCTTTTTTGTTGCCTCTGTTTCCTGCCGTTCGGGTGGCACTCGCGGGAAACTGGACTATCCTGCAAACCAGTTCCGCGGTATGCCCCTCCCCTGACTGTCAGTGCGCCAACGGAGAGGGCCTTCCCGGCACGCATGGAAAGACCCCGGGCACCCTGATCCCCATGGCGCCCACGAGACAAGGAGCCGCCCCATGGCCAGCAAGAAAGAGATCAAGAAGAAGATCGCCGCCCGCCAGGCGAAAATCGCCAAGCACGAAAGCAAGATCAAAAAGCTGAAAAAAGCCCTGAAATAGGGGCTGACAACCATTAAAACCGCCTGATGGCGGTTTTTTCATTACTGCGTTGGCCGCAAGGCGCGTCGAGTGGCCATGACTGCCAACCTCCGGCTAGCACCAATACTTCCTGTTCCAACCACAATCCCCTTTCGATCAGATATATAAGGACCTCTTCCAGTTGCTTGCCATGCTCACTCACCACGGGGACCTCCTCCCATGGGATCTTGCCTCTGCTGATCGGTTGCCCCTCCAGACGGCGGATCAGAGTGCGGGCATAGTGATGAACATAGGCCATCAAGGTGTCGGGTAGCCAAAGAGCCAACGGACGACGAAGGGCATGGGCCAGCTCGTTAGCGATATCCAATCCGCGCTGATCCAGATCGCCAAAATGGGCCCAGGGTACGGCAGCCGGCAACAGCGGGAATACCTGACGTGCCAACTTGGTATTGCGGCCAGGCACATAGAGCAACAACTCCCCCACTTGCAGCGGGTAATCCACGAAAGCTCCCTTGTTCTCCACCGTGACCAGTTGCCGCCCCTGCCACTCAATGCCATGTAACTTACTCAAGCAGCGCTCCGGTAAGACCAGCTCTCCCAATAGTGCCAGTTGCGCCCTCATGTCGTGGCGCAGTCCGTCCTGGTCGATGAGTGACAGCGGGCTCAGCGTGCGAAGTCGAATCACTTCATCCTGTGTCAGCGTGATGTCGATAGCATCATTATCTGGATCTATCCCGCTCTTGCTGTCCCCATGCCAGAGGGCATGAAAACTGGCCTGGTTTAGATGTGCGGGCAGGTCCACCCCGAGAGCCCGTATCGTGTCACGCCTGTCCGGCATCACTGGTGCAACCTGTGCCAGCTGTGCTGCGAGATAATTCCTTCCAGCATCGGTCAACACATGACGAGCCCCTCGTCCCACTGGCTTGACTCCACCCACAGCCTGCAGGAGATCTCTCAACTCGCGGCCATGCTTGCTATCGAGTGAATATCCCTGGTTATTAGTGTCTGCCAGCAAGCGGGCACAGAGATCCTGCACTCGACGCTCATCAAAAAGTGACATCCTCCCCCCTCATTCATTGCGGTTCCATATGGCCAAGTAGAGGGGATCTTTCTGTCCACAACAGTGATCTTTCTCGCACCAAAGAAAGAGCGCTTCAAGGAACCCTGCAAGTCGACAAGCTCGAGGCAGGACGAGCAGCGCTTACGATTGGCGATCCATCGATATCGGTGAAATCAGTATGCTGCGACGCCATTGGTTAGCCGGTGAGAAAAAAGACAGCTTATCTGCGGTTTTAACACATCATAAAAAACTGCCTTAATGCGATTTTTTTATACACATCCTTGCCTATTGCATTTCCAGCCGCAGACCATGCTGCACCGGATTGCCCTCCCCTGAATCCTCTTCGGGGCCGGGAGAGACGCCGCTGGACGACTCGTCAAAGAGGCTGGCATCATGCCTGCTTTGACGCCAAGGATGTGCTCATGAACCCCAATACCTGGATGCTGTTTGCGCTGGCCTATCTGCTGGCGACACTGACCCCTGGCCCCAATGTGCTGCTGGTGGTCAAGAACGGTCTGCAACACGGCTGGCGCGCCGCCCTTGTCAGCATCCTCGGCAACCTGGGGTGCCAGGCCATCCTCATCGGTCTGGTCGCCATGGGGGTGGGCCCCTGCTGCAAACCCTGCCTCCCCTCTTTGTCGCCCTCAAGCTGGCGGGGGGTGGCTACTTGGTGTATCTGGGCTACAAGGCGCTGCGCGCGGCCAATACCGGTGCCCAAGGGCTCTCTCCCTCCACCGCTCGGGGACGCACCAGAACCACCCTCTCCTTGTTGCGAGAAGCCTTTCTGGTCTCCGCCAGCAACCCCAAGACCATCGTCTTCCTCTGCGCTCTGCTGCCCCAGTTCCTCGATCACCAGAGTCCGCTGACGCTGCAGTTCATCACCATGTACCTGACCATCTGCGCCATCGTCAGCCTGGTGCATCTGTGCTATGTCGCCCTGGCTAGGCGCGCCGGTCGCTACTTCAAGCCAGGTCGCGGCGAGCGCCTCGTTGGCCGCATCACCGGCGGACTCTTCATCACCCTGGGCGGCGCCATCCTGCTCAGTGGTCGTCCCTGATCCCTGTGCCTCACCGTTGCTGACATTATCTGCACCATCGGCGCCGCTTGGGCGCCGCGGATCCCGGCCACCGCGGCTAGAGTTGTAGGCGTGTCTGTATATGAGCCTGCGGTGGAGCGCCATATGTATTCCTACACCCTCACCTTCCGGGAGGAGGCCGACAAGCTGACGGCCCCCGAACACGAGATCCGCTTGCAAAGCCCGGCACAGGCCGGTGATTTCATCATTCTCTCCGATGGCAGTCGCCATCAGGTGATGTTCGTCACCCACCGCGCCCACTACAGCAGCCTCTACCTCGACAAGGGGGTCCGCATCCCCCAGAGCTGATACAGGCATCGTCTTTCGCTCCTGCTATGGTGAGAGAGGGCTGCAGCTCGCCAACGCAAGCCCCTTGCCGCCCAGGGAGCGGCAAGCCCGAATGACCCATTGCCAGAGGTATTGATCATGTTCAGACAGACCGCGCTCATCCTGACCCTCACCCTGTTGGGCAGCGCCCAGGTTCACGCCATCTTAAATGCGAAAGGGGACTCCCTCCGACGTAGGTGGGAGGGGAATTTCGCCGGGGCGTCAGCCCCGCTGGTTTTGAATGTATTGCTTGATCACCTCCAACGGTGCTCCGCCGCAAGAGCCC
>NZ_JABERS010000042.1:0-33349 GCF_013168745.1 Aeromonas sp. TW 6
ATCATCAATGCAGAGGGATGGCAAACCTGCTGGCCCGAGTGAAACACTTCATGGATACCGTGTCTCCTTTCCCGGGGAATGGCTATGGCACAGCGAAGGTGTAGCACTATTGGGATCAGTTATTTAGCACTCACACTATTTTGATGACAATAACCTAGCAATTTTTGTTATTTCCCATTCTAACTTATCACCCAATAACGTAAACCAGCATGCAATAAAAAACGGCAACCCTGGGGTTGCCGTTCTGCCTTCTAATTCCCATGGCAAGCCGGTTGGCTTAACCCGCCCGCTTGCTCAGCCAGGCTTCGGCGGCGGTGAGGGCTGCCTCTATCTGCTCGCGAGCGACACCGCCCTTGGCGACCCGCTTGGCCAGGGTCGCTTCCAGCTCCAGGTTCGGATAGACATCCTCCCCCACCACAGGGCTGAAACGCTGGAACTCAGGCAAAGAGAGCTCCTCCAGCGGCTTCTTCACCCCGATCGCGTAGACCACGGTCTCGCCGACGATATGGTGCGCCTCGCGGAACGGGATGCCCTTGGCCACCAGATAGTCCGCCAGCTCGGTGGCGTTGGCGTAGCCGCCCTGGGCCGCCGCCTTGGTGCGCTCGCCATTGACCTTCAGATCAATCAGCACCAGGGCCGCCATGTCGAGGCAGTCGTGCCAGGTGTCGAGGGCGTCGAACAGCCCTTCCTTGTCTTCCTGCATGTCCTTGTTGTAGGCCAGCGGCAGCGCCTTGAGGCTCATCAGCATGCCCATCTGGGCGCCGACCACCCGGCCTGTCTTGCCACGAATGAGCTCCAGCGCGTCCGGGTTCTTCTTCTGGGGCATCAGCGACGAGCCGGAGGTGACGGCGTCGGAGAGCTCCACGAAGCCCGCCTCGCCGGTGTTGTAGAAGATAAGGTCTTCCGCGAAACGGGACAGGTGCGCCATGGACAGCGACGCCACGTGCATCAGCTCTACCACGTGATCCCGGTCTGAGACCGAATCCAGGCTGTTGCGGGTGGCACCGCTAAAGCCCATGTCGAGCGCCAGCGCCTCCCGGTCGATGGCATAGGCGGTGCCCGCCAGGGCGCCGCAGCCAAGCGGGCTGGTGTCGAGGCGCTTGAGGGCATCCTGCAGACGGGAATGGTCCCGCTCCAGCATCTCCACATAGGCCAGGGCCCAGTGGGCGTAAGTGACCGGCTGGGCACGCTGCAGGTGGGTGTAACCCGGCAGTACCGCGGCCTGGTTGGCACGGGCGGAGGCCACCAGCCCCTGTTGCAGGGCGGTGATGGAACCGAGCAGCAGCTCGCCCTGTGCCTTGCACCAGAGTTTGAGGTCGGTGGCGACCTGATCGTTGCGCGAGCGACCGGTGTGCAGCTTCTTGCCAAGGGCGCCGACGGCGTCGATGAGCTGGCTCTCGACCCAGGAGTGGATGTCTTCGGCGTCCGAGTTCAGGATCTGCTGGGGATCCTGCTGCACGGAGGCGAGCAGCACTTCCATCGCCTGCTGCAACTTGACCTGCTCACCCTCGGTCAACACGCCCACCTTGACCAGCGCTTTGGCCCAGGCCATGGAGCCCTGAATATCCTGCTCCGCCAGCCGGTAATCGAACCGCAGCGAATCGTTGAACTGCTTGAACCGGCTATCGGCTCCCTGACTGAAGCGTCCACCCCAAAGTGCCATACTGCTCTCCTTGAATGCGTTGTCGGCGGCGCCTTGCGCCGTCGAACTTGAAATCTTGCCCTGTTTTTCTGCGAGCCTGTTATCTCACAGAAGCGCCCAGGGCGCAGCCGCTCTTGTCACACCCGATGAGGATGGCAAAGGGCCTCTCTGCCTGTAAAAGAGGGGGCCATGCCCCCTCGTATCAACGGGTGATAGCGCTTGCTTAGCCGTGGGTATGGTCGCCACCGATGGCTTGATGCTGCTCTTTCATGGCGCGGATCCGGCTCGCCAGGGTGTAGAGACGGATGAAGCCTTCGGCATGGCTCTGGTCGTACACTTCGTCGGCACCGAAGGTGGCGAAGTCTTCGGAGTAGAGGCTGTTCGGCGACTTCTTCTGCACCGCGGTGACCTGACCCTTGTACATCTTCAGCACCACTTCACCGTCGAGCTCCTCGGCGATGGCGTTGGCGGAGGCGACAATGGCCTTGCACAGCGGGGTGAACCAGCGACCGTCATACACCAGGTGGGAGAACTCGGCGCCGAGTTTTTCCCGCCAGGCGCGGGTCGGTCTGTCCAGTACCAGCTCTTCCACGGCGCGCAGTGCGGCAACCATCACGGTACCACCCGGGGTCTCGTAGCAGCCACGGGACTTCATGCCCACCATCCGGTTCTCGGTGATGTCGATCCGGCCCACGCCGTGCTTGCCGGCACGCTCGTTCAGGGTGGTCAGGATCTGGTGCGGGCTGAGCGGCTGATCGTCAACGGCCACCACTTCGCCCTTGGCCACGGTCAGCTTGACGTATTCCGGCTCGTTCGGGGCATCCTCTGCAGAGACTGTCCACTGCCAGACCGCTTCGGACGGCTCGTTCCAGGTGCTCTCCAGCTCGCCACCCTCGGTGGAGATGTGCCAGGCGTTGGCGTCGCGGCTGTAGATCTTCTTCAGGGTCGCCTTGCAGGGGATGTTGCGGGCTTCCAGATAGGCCAGCAGATCTTCCCGGGAGCGCATGTCCCACAACCGCCACGGGGCGATCACTTTCAGCTGGGGCGCCAGAGCAGCTACCGCCCCTTCGAACCGCACCTGGTCGTTGCCCTTGCCGGTGCAACCGTGGGAGATGGCATCAGCCCCTTCCGCCAGGGCAGCCTCGACCATCGCCTTGGCGATCACCGGACGGGCCATGGAGGTACCCAGCAGGTAGGTGCCTTCATAGACGGCGCCGGTCTTCAGGGTCGGGTAGACGTACTCTTTGACGAACTCTTCCCGCAGATCCTTGACGATGCACTTGACCGCGCCGGAGGCGATGGCCTTCTGCTCGATCCCTTCCAGATCGTCACGCTCCTGACCGACGTCGGCGACGAAGGCGATGATTTCAGCGTCATAGTGCTCCTTCAGCCAGGGAATGATGGCCGAGGTATCCAGTCCGCCCGAGTAAGCCAGTACGATCTTGTTGATTCCGCTCATTTACTTCTCTCCGTGATGATTCGATAAAAAGGGGTGATTCCGGGTCGGTTGCCGGATTACTTCTGGCCCTGTCCGAACAGGGTCAGCAGCACGGCGTTCTGAATATGCATCCGGTTTTCTGCCTCATCCATGATGAGGGAGGCTGGGCCGTCCATGACCTCCGAGGTGATCTCCAGCTCCCGGTGGGCCGGCTGGCAGTGCAGCACGTGCTGGATGCCGGTCCGATCGAGCAGGGCCTGGTTGATCTGATAAGGCATGAAGATATCTTTTACCTGCTCCATTGGTGTGTTGTCACCCATGGAAACCCAGGTATCGGTATAAACCACGTCAAAGCCTTCGATATCCGCGACATCATCGCTGATATGTATGGTCGCGCCAGATTGAGCTGCCAGCGCCTGGGCCTGCAGGAAGATCTGGGTATCCGGGCCATGACCTTTCGGGCAGACCAGGGTCACGTCGGTGCCGAGGGTCGCCCCCAGCAGCAGCAGGGAGTGGCTCACGTTGTTGCCATCGCCGAGATAGGCCAGCTTCACCTTGGACAGGTCGCTGTAGTGCTCGCTGATGGTCATGAAATCCGCCAGCCCCTGGCAGGGGTGGTAGAGGTTGCACAGGCTGTTGACCACAGGCACCGAGCCGAACTCGGCCAGCTCGACCAGGGTCTGGTGATCGAATACCCGGGCGACGATGGCGTCACACCAGCGGGACAGGTTGCTGGCGAAATCCTTCACCGACTCCCGCTTGCCGAGCGCCCCGTTCTGCTGATCCAGATAGACGCTGTGACCACCCAGTTTGGCGATGCCGATGTCGAAGGTGACCCGGGTACGCAGGGAGGGCTTCTCGAACAGGGTGACCACGCTCTTGCCCGCCAGGGCCTGGCTGTATTTCTTCGGATCGGCCTTGACCGCCTTGCCAAGCGCCAGCAGCGCCTCGATCTGGGCCTTGCTTAAATCACTGTCTTTCAGAAGATGTTGCATCGGATTGTCCTTTTCCCGGTGGAGATCAGAGGGTGACCTGGGTGCCGACAGCGCCGCCAGCCAGCAGCTTGAGCAGCTGATCCGGGTAGCGCCAGCTGGCGACACAGACCGGCTTGCCCAGGGTTTCGGCGGCGTGCAGGGCGGCTTTCACCTTGACCGCCATGCCGTCCGTGATAACCCCCTTCTCCATCAGGTCCAGCGCGCTCTGCTTGTCCAGTTGCGGCACCAGCTTGCCCTTGCCATCCAGAATGCCGCTCACATCCGACAGCATCACCAGATCGGCGCCCAGCGCCTCGGCAATGGCGGTGGCCGCCTGATCCGCATTGACGTTCATCATCTGTCCGTCGGCGGTAATGCCGATGGAGCTCACCACCGGCAGGAAGCCCTGCCCCAGGATGCCGGCCACCAGCGCCGGGTTGCCCGGCTTGCAGTCACCGACCGCACCGAGATCCGGATCGAGCTGGGTCACCTGGCACAGACCGCCGTCGGCGAGGCACAGACCCACAGCAGGAATGCCGGTGGAGATGGCCTTGGCCATCATCATCTTGTTGGCGGTCCCGGCCAGGGCACCGGCAATCACGGGGATCTGCTCGAACGGGGTCACCCGCAGGCCGTTCTTCTTGGTGGAGGTCATGCCCAGCCCCTTGAGCAGGTCGTCCACCAGGCAGCCACCACCGTGCACCAGCACCAGAGGACGGTGCTGATCATCCAGGAAGGTCTTCAGGGTGGCGAACAGGGCGGTCAGGGCCTCGTCGTTCTCGATCAGGGCACCACCCAACTTGATTACCAGCGTCTGCTTGTCCATCTTCTCGATCCTTTCTTAAAGCGTTAAATCAGGCCGGTGGCCGGTTCAAAACCAAACTTGATATTTATGCACTGCATGGCTTGCGAGGCGGCCCCCTTGAGCAGGTTGTCGATGGCAGAAACCACCACCAGCATGTTGCCCTGCTGCTGCCAGGCGATGTCGCAGTAGGGCGTGCTCGCCACGCCGCGGATGGAGGGCATCTGGCCGGTGAGGCGTACCAGCGGCTTGCCTTCGTAGGCCTTGAGGTAGGCCTGATCCACCTGGGTGTGCGTCACCCCTTCCGCCAGTTGCACATAGATGGTGGCCAGGATGCCCCGCACATAGTTGCCGAGGTGGGGCTGGAACAGCACCTCCTTGCCAAGGTGGTGGCTGATCTCCGGCTGGTGCCTGTGATTGAAGGTGCCGTAGGGATTGAGGCTCACTTCGCAGAAACTGGTGTTGATGGCGGCCTTGCGACCGGCCCCGGAGACGCCGGAAACCGCATTGATGATGGGCTGCCACCCCTGAGCAATCAGCCCGGCCTGTTGCAGCGGCTTGAGGGCGCACAGGGAGGCGGTCGGGTAGCATCCCGGCACAGCAATCAGCTGGGCGGCCTTGACGGCATCGGCATTCCACTCGGCCAGACCGTAAGCGGCCTGCTCCAGCCACTGCTCATTCTCGTGAGTGAAGCCGTAGAAGGAGGAGTAGAACTGCTGATCGTTGACCCGGAAGGCACCGGAGAGATCGAACACCGGCAACCCCTTGGCCAGGAACTTGGGCGCGAGTTCCGCACTCACCTCGTGAGCAGTGGCCAGCACCACCAGATCGGCCTGGGTCAGGATCCGGGTCATGCCGTCTTCGTCCAGGGGCAGCAGCGGCTGATCCAGCTTGCCCACCCATTGGGGATGCAGGGAAGAGAAGCGCTTGTGGGCGTCCTGGCTGCCGGCGGAAACATAGAGGCCGAATAGCTCGAGTTGTGGATGGTTCTGGACCAGAGCGGCCAGTTCGGCCCCCGCGTAGCCACTGGCACCGACGATAACGGTCTTAAGCATGTTTGAGTATTCCAAGTCTGGGTTCGAAATTCACAGCATGGTGCTGCGGTGCAAGGGGTCGGCTATCGCCCCTTTGATGCAACGAGTGCGGAGGGGCAATTCAGGCGGATATGCGTCGTCGGTTACAGATCAGGTGACAGAACATTAACTTTCCCTTACAACTAGAGGCCTTGTCGATGAGCACTCGAACAGAATATTCATGCACTCACTTTGCATTTGTATTTTCTAACAGAAACACTCCGGGGACGCAAGGAGGAGCTGATGGCCAAACTGGATTTTTTTTCACTTTATAAGAATATTATTGCGATTCCCTCTATCAGCAGCACGGATACTCGCTGGGATCAGAGCAATGAGGCGGTAATCCGGCTGCTGGCCGACTGGTTCGGCCAGCTTGGATTCCAGTGCGAGGTGACGGCCCTGCCGGATCTGCCGGGCAAGTTCAACCTGGTGGCAACCTATGGTCAGGGAGAAGGGGGGCTGCTGCTCGCAGGTCACACGGATACGGTTCCCTTCGATGAAGGAGCCTGGACAAAGGATCCCTTCAAGGTGACCGAAGAGGGCAACCGCCTGTACGGGCTCGGCACCATCGACATGAAGGGCTTCTTCGCCTTTATCGTGGAAGCGCTCAAGGAAGTCGACCTCAAGACCCTGAGCAAGCCGCTGCGCATCCTGGCCACCGCCGATGAAGAGACCACCATGGCCGGGGCCCGCGCCATCGCCGCCGCAGCCGAACTCAAACCCGACTACGCGGTGATCGGCGAACCCACCGGGCTGGTGCCCGTGGTGGCCCACAAGGGCCACATGTCGGAAGCCATTCGCATCACAGGCCGAAGCGGCCACAGTTCGGATCCCGCCAACGGCGTCAATGCCATGGAGATCATGCACAAGGCCATGGGTCAGGTGCTCAGGCTCCAGCAGGATTTGAAGGAGAAGTACGCGGATCACCGCTTCGCCGTGCCCCAGCCCACCCTGAACCTCGGCTACATCCAGGGGGGCGACAGCCCGAACCGCATCTGCGGCTGCTGCGAGCTGCACATCGACATGCGCCCCACCCCGCAGGTGGGCCCCGACGAGCTGATGGGCATGTTGAAAGAGGCGCTCTCCCCCATCGAGATCCACCAGCCCGGCTGCCTGCACCTGCAGCACCTGCACGAACCCATTCCGGCCTATGCCTGCCAGGATGACTCCGAGCTGGTGCGGGAGGCGGAAAAGGCGAGCGGCCGGGCCGCCGAGTCCGTGAACTATTGCACCGAAGCCCCCTTTATCCAGCAGCTGGGTTGCGAGACCATAGTGATGGGCCCAGGCCATATCACCCAGGCCCACCAGCCCGATGAATACCTGGATCTGTCGTTCGTCAAACCGACCACGGCGGTGCTGCAGCACCTGATCCGGCGCTTCTGCGTCTAGCCAAACAGGGATGTAAGTAAGTTACATGACAGGCGCCTTGGGACAGGTGAGGGAAATACATGTTCTGAATCGGCTTGTTATTTGACCTTGCGCAGACAATCTGGGTAGATTGTCCCCCTAAGATGACGGAGCATATGTTGTAATCGCACAACAATAAGTGAGGTCGCCTCCCGCCTGGAAGGTCAGGAGGCACCAACAAAATAAGGATGTGGAATGAACGAAAAGTACGCCGCACTACGGGCCAACGTAGGCATGTTGGGCCAACTGCTGGGGAAATCCATCAAGGATCATCAGGGGCAGGCCTTCCTCGACAAGATTGAGACCATTCGCCAGCTGGCCAAGTCTTCCCGCAAGGGAAACGAGGCAGACAGAGAGCGCCTGCTCGACACCCTGCGTACCCTCTCCGATGACGAACTGCTGCCCGTGGCCCGTGCCTTCAGCCAGTTCCTCAACCTGGCGAACGTGGCGGAGCAGTTCCACACCATCTCCCGTCGCTGCGAAGAGCAGGTCTGCACCCCGGACCCGCTGGAGCAGATGTTCGACAAGCTGAAAGCCTCCAACCTGTCCCAGGAGGCCATCATCCAGGCCGTGCGCGAGCTGGACATCGATCTGGTGCTGACCGCTCACCCCACCGAGGTGACCCGTCGTACCCTGATCCACAAGCACGTGCAGCTCAACGACTGCCTCGAGGCCCTGGAACTCTCCGATCTGCTGCCCCGCGAGCGGGACAAGATCCAGAGTCGCATCGAGCAACTGGTCAACCAGGCCTGGCACACCAACGAGATCCGCGAACAGCGCCCGACCCCGGTGGACGAAGCCAAGTGGGGCTTCGCCGTGGTGGAGAACAGCCTGTGGCCGGCCATTCCCGAATTCATGCGCAATCTGGACGAGCGCCTGCAACACCACCTGGGTGTGCGGCTGCCGCTGGATGCCGCGCCGGTCAAGTTCACCTCCTGGATGGGCGGTGACCGCGACGGCAACCCCTTCGTCACCGCCAAGGTGACCGCCGAGGTGCTGGAGCTGGGCCGCTGGATGGCGGTGAGCCTGTTCTACAAGGACATCAAGGAGCTCACCTCCGAGCTCTCCATGGCCGATTGCACCGACGCCGTGCGTGCCCGGGTCGGTGATAACCCGGAACCCTATCGCGCCCTGGTGCGTGAGCTGCGCGAGCAGCTGCGCGAGACCCAAGAGTACCTGACCGCCAAGGTACAGGGCCAGGCGAGCGAGAGCCGGGATCTGGTCAAGAGCACCGCCCAGCTGCGCGAGCCCCTGGAGCTCTGCTACCACTCCCTGCACGCCTGCGGCATGGGCAACATTGCCGACGGCATGCTGCTGGACGTGCTGCGCAAGCTGGCCTGCTTCGGCATCCACCTGGTCAAGCTGGACATCCGTCAGGATGGCGAGCGTCACGGCCAGGTCTTCTCCGAGCTGACCCGCTACCTGGGTGTGGGCGACTACGCCGAGTGGAGCGAAGAGGACAAGCAGGCCTTCCTGCTGCGCGAGCTGAACTCCCGCCGCCCCCTCATCCCGAGCGACTGGGATCCCAGTGCCGAGACCCGCGAGACCATCGACACCTGTCGCGTCATCGCCCAGCACGACCCCGATGCGTTCGGCATCTACATCATCTCCATGGCCGGAGCCCCGTCCGATGTCTTGGCGGTCCAGCTGTTGCTGAAGGAAGCTGGCTGCAAGTTCCGCATGCCGGTTGCCCCGCTATTCGAGACCCAGGAAGACCTGATGGCGGGCACCGCCGTGATGGAACGCCTGCTGTCGGTGGACTGGTATCGCGGTTACATCCAGGGCCGTCAGTACGTGATGATCGGCTACTCCGACTCCGCCAAGGATGCGGGCATGATGGCCGCTGGCTGGGCCCAGTACGCCGCCATGGAATCCCTGGTGGCGCTGGCTGAAGCCAACAACATCCGTCTCACCCTGTTCCATGGCCGCGGCGGTACCGTCGGCCGTGGCGGCGCCCCCGCCCATCAGGCGATCCTCTCCCAACCCCCGGGATCCCTGCGCGGCGGCCTGCGGGTCACCGAACAGGGGGAGATGATCCGCTTCAAGTTCGGCCTGCCGAAGGTGGCCATCCAGAGCCTGAACCTCTACACCAGCGCCGTGCTGGAGGGGAACCTGCTGCCACCGCCCAAGCCGAAAGAGAGCTGGCGCGCCGTGATGGAGCAGCTGGCGTCTGTCTCCTGCGATCACTACCGCAGTATCGTGCGCGGTCACCCGGACTTCGTGCCCTACTTCCGTGCCGCCACCCCGGAGATGGAGCTCGGCAAGCTGCCGCTCGGTTCCCGCCCCGCCAAGCGCAAGCCCAACGGCGGTGTCGAGAGCCTGCGCGCCATCCCCTGGATCTTCGCATGGACCCAGAACCGGCTGATGCTGCCGGCCTGGCTCGGCGCCCACAAGGGATTGCAACAGGCCATCGACGACGGCCAGAAGAGCGTGCTGGACGAGATGAGCCGCCAGTGGCCCTTCTTCCGCACCCGTCTCGAAATGCTGGAGATGGTGTTCCTCAAGGCCGACCTCTGGCTGGCGGAATACTATGACACCCGCCTGGTGCCGGAAAACCTGTGGGCACTCGGCACGCAGTTGCGTCAGGAGCTTGCCGATTCCATCGAGGTGGTGCTGAAACTGCGCCCGCAGGGCGACCTGCTGGACGATCAGCCCTGGATCAAGGAGTCCATCAAGCTGCGCAACCCCTACACAGACCCGCTCAACGTGCTGCAGGCCGAGCTGCTCAATCGCTCGCGCAACCATCCGGAGACCCTGCATCCCGAGCTGGATCAGGCCCTGATGGTCACCATCGCCGGCATTGCCGCCGGCATGCGCAACACCGGCTGATCCCGGACCGTTGCAAACAAGGGCGCCCCGGCGCCCTTTTTCATCTCTGCCGGGCACGGGGATCCCGATATTCCCGCCAGCACAGCCCCCTCTAAGGGAAAAAAGCATCCACAACAAACAGGGCGCCATGATGGCGCCCTGTTTTATTTCGCGATATGGCCTCTCATCAGGAGACCTGGTTGCGACCCCGACGTTTTGCCTCGTAAAGTCGCTGGTCCACGCATTGAAGCCAGTCATCCATGCGCCTGTAACTCATCTGATAGGGTGTGAGCCCCACGCTGATGGTGACGGTGATCGCCTGGTGCTGGTACAGGAAGGTGTGCTGCTCCACCTGGCGACGGATGCGCTCCATGATGACGTGGGCCTCCTCCAGGGCCACCCCCCGCAGCAGCATGATGAACTCCTCCCCGCCAAAACGCGCCACCAGATCCTTGCTGCGCACCGCCTGCATCAGGAGCCCCGCCAGCGACGCCAGCACGGCATCCCCGGCAAGGTGTCCATATACATCATTGATTTGCTTGAAGAAGTCGATGTCAATCAAGGCCAAGCAGCAGGCCTCCCCTTCGGCGGGATGGTGCTGGACGTGATCCAGCAACACGTTTGCCTGCTGGAAAAAGCTGCTGCGGTTGGGCAGCTTGGTCAAGAAGTCGTGCTCGGCGTTGAAGCGCAGCACCCGCTCCATGCGGCTGCGCTCATCCTCCAGGTTGCGGGCGTGGATAAGGGTGCCAAGGGCCGTGGTGAGGGGCTCGAGCAGGCTGACATGGGTCTCGTCAAAGCCACCCGGGCGGTTGGCCAGGGCGATCATGCCGATCGCCTCTCCCTTGTGGCGGATGGGAATGCCGAGGAAGCTCTCCAGGTGTGGATGACCACGGGGGGAGACACCGCGACTGGCTGGATGGCTCGGCAGATCGTTGCAGCACACCAGGGTATTGTGGGTCACCACGTGCCCAAACAGGTTGTCGAGCTTGCTGAAGATGAGCCCGCCCCGGCTCTGGCGCTGCTGCTCATACCAGGCATGGGTCGCCTCGTCCCAGGAGACATTGGAGATGGAGGGGACATAGAGACTGGGGCGGCCATCCTCGTACTGGATGATGCCGATGAAACCATAGGAGCTTTCGCTCACGCTCAGCAGCCGCTCGAAGACGGTGTCGCAGGCGGAGCCGAGATTGCGATCGAGCAGAAAACTCTGGTGAGCGGCCACCACGATGTCAAACAGCTGGCTCTGCTGCTCGACCCGCTGCTTGGCCATCACAGCCGAGGTAATGTCGTGCGCCAGCTTGACCACCCCCAGCAGGATGCCTGCCTCGTCGGTCACGGGCATGTAGGTGGCATGGAGCCAGAGGGGGTTGCCACCTTGCCTGACCCGGCGAAACTCCCCCGACTGGATCTCGCCACCCAATACCCTCTGCCAGAAGAGCTCATGCTCGGCCTGCAGATCCGGCGGCAAGAGCATGAGATGGGACTGGCCCACCAGCGCTTCGGGGGGATAACCCAGCATGTCGCAAAACAGGGGATTGACCGACACCATGCGACCATCGAGATCGAACTCGACCATGCCATAGGCCCGATCAAGGGCGGTCAGCCTGGCGAGGGTCTCATATCGATCCATCGCGTCGATATCGCGAGCGCAAAGTGCTGTGGTATTCATGGCTACGATTCCTTTCGATCGCCGGCGCATTGCATTGGAATGCGGGGACAAGTGCCCAAATCATAGGATCCGGCACCCGGTTACGCTAACACAGGCCCCGATTGGGTGTGAAGACTGGTTCTTGCCACATCCGGCTCCCGGGCGCAGACTGTCTGGCCTTGCCACGGTTCGAGGAGACCCCATGACACCCGCCATCAACTTGCTGAAAAAGCTCAAGATCCCCCACAGGCTCTACCCCTACGAGTGCGAAGCCCACGACGACTTCGGCAAGCATGCCGCTACCCAGCTGGGTCTGCCCCAGGCGCAGGTGTTCAAGACCCTGCTCGCCCATCACGACAAGCAGGCGGTGGTGGCCATCGTGCCCTCCTCGGGCATGTGCAGCCTCAAGCAGCTCGCCAAGGCCACCGGGCTCAAGAAGGTGGAGATGATGAAGCCGGCGGAAGCCGAAAAGCTGACCGGCTACAAGGTGGGCGGCATCAGTCCCCTGGCCCAGAAGAAGCTGCTGCCCACCGTGCTGGACGACTCCGCCATGGCCTTCGACGAGATCCTGGTGAGCGGTGGCAAGCGGGGGCTCTCGGTCGGCGTGGCCCCCGGGGACATGGTCCGGCTGATGAACTGGATTGCGGCCCCCATCGGCGATCATCACGACTGAACAAACAAAAGAGGCGCCATGACTGGCGCCTCTTGCGTCTGGATGTCGGATCTGGCGCCTGTGTGCGAAGGATACCCAAAGCCCCGGCACCGGAAACCGCCCCGTCCCGGCGGGTGATCTGCCGCCCTCAACACGCCGCAGAGCGGCAGGCGGCGGTCAGTTCGGAGAGTCGGCGACGCTGACGCCCGGCATGGTCGAAGTTGCCGTCCTCCAGCCAGCGCTCGAAGCACCCTTTCAGGGCGGGCCACTCGCTGTCGATGACGGAGAACCAGGCCGTATCCCGGTTGTGTCCCTTGTCCACCCGCGCCTGACGGAAGGTCCCCTCATAGTGAAAACCCAGGCGCAGGGCCGCCTGGCGCGAAGGCAGGTTCAGGGCATTGCACTTCCACTCGTAGCGACGGTATCCCAGAGCAAAGGCATTGGCCATCATCAACACCATGGCCGCCGTCGCCAGCCGTGACTGCTGCATGGCGGGGGAGAAGTGAAGCCAGCCCACCTCTATACTGCCCGCCAGGGGGTCGATGCGCAGGTAGCTCGCCAGCCCCAGCGCCCGTCCGCTCCCCTCGTCGATGATGCCGTAGAACTGGGGATCCCGCTTGGTGGCGACCTCCCGCAGCCAGACCCCCATGGCGGTCTCGTCCGCGAAAGGGCCGCTGGTCAGGTAAGTCCACATGGCCCCGCTGTCGGCACCGAACGCCTGCCACAGATCCCCCAGGTGGCGCTCGGGATCAAGGGGCTCGAGACGACAGCCCCAGCCATGCAGTGCGCGGTGGGGAGGGAACTCGGCGCCGCGCCATTCTGGCAGCGCACGCCCCAGAGGCTGCCCAAAGTCGTTGAAAAGGGCGGCGCCGGACAGGGAGGCATCGCCCCCCTCATTGCAACGTTCAACAGGCACAGGCAATTCCCCCTTCCAGCAGCACTCCGGGCTCGCTGCCCGTGGCGACGGCGAAACCGTCCTGACGCCACCAGTGCAGGCCCCCTATCAACTCCTTGACCTCAAACCCGAGGGACGCCAGCTTGTAGGCCCCCTGGGTCGAACCGTTGCAGCCGATGCCGTCGCAATAGCAGACATACACCAGGTTCCGGTCCAGTAACGCCGTGGTCGACGCCGTCATGGTCCTGTGGGGGAAGGAGATGGCGCCGGGAATGTGCCCCTCGGCATAGTGTGCGGGGGAGCGGGTATCGATGACCACGATCCCCGCCGCCCCGGCCAGCAGATCGGCGGCCAGATCCGCCGGATCGGTACGAAACTTCAGCTGGGCTTCGAAAAAGGCGCTGGCTTCGGCGGCCCCTGCCACCCCTGTGCTCAATACATGACTCATCCTGAACGCTCCTGATGACTAGATGACGATCTCTGTGGTGACGACGGTGTTGACCGAGTTGGCGATGAAGCACTCCTCATGGGCCTGGTGGTGCAACTGCTCCAGATCGGCCAGGGCGGGCTCCTGCTCTCCCCCGAAGATCACCCTGGGACGCAGGGTGACCCGGGTCATGGCGAGGCGACCTTGTCCGTTTTTCGCCATGATGCCGACCGCTTCGTCCCGGTAGCTCTCTACCCGATAGCCCGCCTTCGCCGCCAGCCAGAGGAAGGTGAGCATGTGGCAACTGGAGAGGGCCGCCACAAACGCCTCTTCCGGGTCCACATGTTCCGCCACCGAGTAAGGCAGCGGCACCACATGGGGAGAGGAGGAGGCCGGCACCCTGACCCCGCCATCAAACGCCCACTCATGGGCCCGGCTGTAACGCTGATCGACGAAGGGCTCATGCTCCCCCCGCTGCCAACTGATGGTGGCACTGTATTCCGACATGCAGACTCCTTGTGTTGCCAATCCGTGCCGCCTGCTGGCGCCACCCTGTGACCACCAATGTAGCGACAAAATGGCCTTGCCACGCCGACCAATTTTGCCAATATGGGCAGACCAATTTCATCGAGCCGCCACCATGACCATCCACCCCACCCGCTCTGCCCGTCGGTCGCCAGCCCCACAGCCGCGCCATGCCCTGCGGGCAGGATCCCTGCCTCGAAAGAGGCGCAACCCCCGCGCCAACGGGAGCACACCATGACCGTTCTGCCAACGCTCTTCGCCAGCCAGCAGCAAGGGGATCTGCCCCTGCACGAACAACTGGTGCGTACCCTGCGCGAGGCCATCCTGGCGGGCCACCTGCCCCTGCACAGCCGCCTGCCCGCCAGCCGTCTCCTGGCCCGGGATCTCGGTATCTCCCGCAGCACGGTGGAACTGGCCTATGGCCGGCTCGAGGCGGAGGGGTATCTGGTGCGCAAGGTGGGCGCCGGCAGCTTTGTCGCCCTGGCGGCGGTGCGCCCCGCGCCGCGCCCGCCCCAGTCAGCGGCTGGCCTCTCCCGTCGCGGCCAGGAGATGGCCCTGGGTGGCGCCTGTCACGACGTGCCCGAGGTGGGCACCACCTTTGCTTCCAGCCAGCCGGATCCCCGTCTCTTCCCCCAGGCACTCTGGGGTCGGCTGATGCAGCAACAGTGGCGCCAGCGCGCCAGCGACTGGATGAACTACGGGGATCCCCAAGGGCTGGAGGAGTTGCGGGCCGCCATCAGCAGCTATCTGGTGCAGTCCCGCGGCGTAGTGTGCGAGCCGGATCAGATCCTGATCCTCACCAGCTCCCAGCAGGGCATCCTGCTCGCGACCCAGCTGCTCATCGACGCCGGGGACACCGTCTGGGTGGAGGATCCCGGCTATCCGGGGGCTCGCACCGCCATGGAGAGCGCCGGTGCCCGGGTGCATCCGGTGCCGGTGGATGAAGAGGGGCTCAACCCTCATGGGGATCATCCTGCACCACGCCTCATCTACTGCACCCCGGCACACCAGTATCCCCTTGGCGTCCCCATGAGCCTGCCCCGCCGCATGGCGCTGCTGGCCGAGGCAGAGCGTCACGGCGCCTGGATCCTGGAGGACGATTACGACGGGGAGTACCAGTATGATCAGCGTCCCCTGCCCGCCCTGCAGGGGCTCGACGGCCAGGGGCGGGTGATCTATGTGGGCACCTTCAGCAAGGTGCTGTTCGGCTCGCTGCGCCTCGCCTACCTGGTGCTGCCCAGGCCGCTGATGGACTCCTTCTGCCGCGCCCGGGCCGCCGTCGACGGCCACAGCAACCAGTTGCAGCAAGCGGTCACGGCAGACTTCATCCGGGGCGGGCACTTCGCCACCCACCTGCGCCAGAGCCGCCTCCTCTACCAGAGCAGACGGGATCTGCTGCTGGCGGAACTGGCAGAGCACTGCCCGGGGCTTACTCCCATCCACAGCGGCGCCGGCCTGCAGTGCGCCGTGCTGCTGCCCCCCGGTGGCGAGGCGCGCTGGACCGATGCCGCCAACGCCTGCGGGCTGGGGCTGCGCCATCTGGGCCAGTTCTACCTGGGCCCGCCGACGCTGGAAGGGTGGCTGCTCGGCTTTGGCTGCCTCGACAACCAGACGCTGCGCCAGCTATGTCGTCGCCTGGGTCTCTTGATGAAATCCGCATGACCCCCTTCTCAAGAGGTCAGATCTGCCAGAGCCTGATAGCGCTGTGTCGACGGGAATGGCCCGTCTATACTGGGCACAATCCCGTTGCCTAACCCGGTCAAGATGCATCGAATCCTGCTCCTTTTGCTCGCCCTCTCCCTCCCGTCCCTCACGATGGCGGCCACCCGCTTCACCCTGATCACCGGGGAAACCCAACAGGATGTCCGCATGAATTATTACCGGGCGGCGATGCGGCTGGCGCTGGAGAAAACACGGCCCGATTACGGCGACTATGAACTGCTCGACGCCATCAGGATGAACAAGGCGAGGATGCGGCTCGAAGTGCAAACGCCGGGCAAGAATGCCCTCTTCATCGTCGACAGCTGGCCCCAGGAGATCCCTCAACCCGGCGTCACCCTGGTCCCCTTCCCCATCGATCTGGGCGTGCTCGGCTACCGGGTCTGTTTTGTCGGCAGCGCCCGTGCCCAGGCCCTGGCCGGGGTTCACACCCTGTCCCAGTTGCAGCAGTTCACGCAAGGGGTGGGCACAGGCTGGCGGGATGCCGACATCCTGCGCTACAACGGCTTCAGGGTGCAGGAGGTGGATAACTATGAGTCACTGTTTCGCCTGGTGGCCCGTGGCCGGATCGATCTCTTCTGCCGTGGTGCCAACGAGATATTGAGCGAGTGGAAAAACCACAGACCCGGCCTGCCGGGGCTGACCGTGGATAGCCATGTCGCCCTCTTCTATCCGCTCATCCACTCCCTCTACAGCCACGCCACCTACAGCAAGGAGCGCGAGCGCCTTTTGCGCGGCCTGCAACTGGCCTGGAAAGATGGCTCCCTGCAGCGCCTCTGGCGCCATCATTTCCAGCCTTCCCTGGTCTTTGCCCGGCTCGATTCACGCCAGATCTTCCGGCTGACCAACCCGCAGTTGCCCGACGAGAGCACCGACTACCGCTCCTATCTCTATGACCCGATGAGGGATGACTTTGGCATCGCTCCCTGACTGGCTCGCCGGTTTTCCCCTGTCAGGCAGGCTCCCCTTGCGCACTCTCTGCCTGGCGCTGCTGCTCTGGTTGCTGCCGACCTGCGTCATGGCCGCCCCCGGCAGCATTCGAGCCTGCATGGAGAACAGTGATTCGCCTCCCTGGTTGCTGATGTCCGGCGAGGGGATAGTGCAGTTCCACCTCAAGGAGGTGGCAAACCGGATCGGGCACCCCATCATTCTCACCCCCCTGCCCTGGAAACGCTGCCTCTCCCTCGTCAGCCAGGGCCAGCTCGATGCCGCCGTCAAGCTGAGCTACAGCGAAGAGCGTGCTCGCACCATAGGGGTCTATCCCATGCGACACGGAGCACCTGATCCCGCCAAGCGCCTGCTCACCGAGAGCTACAGCCTCTACCAGCCAAAAGGCGGACAGGTTCGCTGGGATGGCCGGCAACTCGTCGCCCATGGCGTCATTGCGGCGCAATCCGGCTTCTCCATCGTCGCCCAGCTGCAGGAGAGCGGTGTCAGGGTGGATGACTCCAGCAGGGAGCCACTGATCCTGCTCAAGAAGGTCGCGATGCAGCGCGCCGTTGCCGCCGCCCTGCAAACCGGGGTCGCAGAACGGACCCTGGCCGCCCACCCGCAGCTGCAGGCCACACTCGAGCGGATCACCCCTCCCCTGGTCGAAAAACCCTACTACCTCATCTTCTCCCACCCCTTCCATCAGGCCCACCCCGATCTCAGCCAACAGGTGTGGGACGAGATTGAGGAGGTGCGACACTCAGCAGCCTATGCCCGCTTCGTCACAGGCATGGCGTCACCGGGGACCCCCTAACCCCAGGCCCGCCCCTCAGCCCTGCTCGCGGCACAGGGCAAGCCAGGCCTCGGCGGTGCGGGAGAGGTAGCGATCCCCTGGCCAGATCACCCCGAGTCGCCAGCTCAGCGCCGGGGCCAGAGGGCGCAACACCAGCCCGTCCGGCGTCAGCCGCCGGCAGATGGGCTCTGGCAGGAAGGCGACCCCCATGCCGCTTCGCACCATGGCGGTGAGGAAGTCCCACTGGCTGCTGCGGGCCGCCACCTGGGGCACGAACCCGGCTTGCTCGCAGGCCTGCTCCAGCCGCTCGCTCAGGGTGAAGGCCTGGGTATAGAGCAGGAAGGGTTCGTCCCGCAGAGCCTCCAGCCGGATCTCGCCCCCCTCGCGCCAGCGGGGCAGGTCCGGTAGCACCACCCGGATGGGGTAACTGTCCAGATCCAGGGTGCAGAGGGCCCCCTCTTCCCTGGTCGGCAGCATGGTGATGGCGAGATCCAGCTCCCCCGCCAGCACCGCCTGCTCGATGCGCCGCCCGCCATATTCGACGATGGATAGCTCCACACCGGGGTAGCGGCTGCGATAGGTACGAATGAGATCCGCATAGACATGGCCCACCATGGGCGGGATGCCGAGAGCAAGACGCCCGGATTGCAGGCTCTGCAGATCCGCCAGCTCCGCCTCCAGCTGCTGCATCTCCGCCAGGATGGTCTGGGCCCGATTGAACAGCACCTGGCCGCTGTCGGTCAGGGTGAAGCGGCGGCCGACCCGGCTCAGCAGGGGCTGGCCCAGCTCCTCTTCCATGTTGCGGATCATTTTGCTGATGGTGGGCTGGGTGACGAACAGCTTCTCGGAGGCGCGGGTGAAGCTCTGCTCCCGCACCAGCTCGACGAAGTAACGCAAGGCTCGAATATCCATGGTGCTCTCTTGACGGGGATGGCTGGCTAAATCATGCCTATTTGGCATGATTTTGATAATTTAAATTCATTTTTTGCAGGTTTGGTCCCTCTCTATACTGTGAGCAGGTTCACAGAAAGACGCTTGCCATGAAAACCCTCTGCCTTCGCTGGTTGCAAACCCCCTTCCAAATCGCCCTGCTGGCGGCCATCTGGTTGCTGGCCGACATCGCAGTGCGCACCTTGCACCTGCCCCTGCCCGCCAACCTCACCGGCATGTTGCTGCTGCTGGTCTGCATCCTGCTCGGGGTGGTCAAGGCCCAGTGGTTCAGTGCCGGGGCCCGCTGGCTGCTGGCGGAGATGCTGCTCTTCTTCGTCCCCGCCGTGGTGGCCGTGGTCAACTATCAGGAGCTGCTGCTGCAGGAGGGGTGGCGCATCATGGTGGTCCTGATCGTCAGCACCGTGCTGGTGCTCGGCACTACGGCGCTGGTGGTGGACAGGGTCTATCGCCTCGAGCTGAAGCTGGCCCGCCGGAGTCGCCGCCATGTCTGACACCCTGCTCGGCCTGCTCTGCTTCGCCCTGACCCTGCTCTTCTACTACGCCAGCAAGTGGCTCTATGGCAAAAAGCGCATCCTGCCCCTGATGCCGCTGCTGCTGGCCCCCACCCTGCTGGTGGCCGTGGTGATGCTGTTCCACATTCCCTACCGGGACTACATGGCCGAATCCCACTGGCTGCTCTGGCTGCTGGGCCCTGCCACCGTCGCCTTCGCAGTGCCCGTCTACGAGAATCGCCAGCTGATGCGCCGCCACTGGCTCTCCCTCTCGGTCGGGGTCGTGGCGTCCGTGGTGATGGCGGTGGGCAGCACAGTGCTGCTGGCCCGCTGGCTCAACCTCTCCGAGCTGTTGCAGCGCAGCATGGCCATGAGATCCATCACCACCCCCTTCGCGGTGGAGGCGACCCGTTCTGTGGGTGGCAACGCCGATCTCACCGCCCTGTTCGTGGTGCTGACCGGCGTCATCGGCATGGCGGTGGGAGAAAGCGTGCTCACCGTGCTCGCCATCCGCAGCCGCCTCGGCAAGGGCGCGGGCTTTGGTGCCTCGGCCCACGGGGCCGGGACAGCCAGGGCCTATCAGATGGGCAACGAGGAGGGGGTGGTCTCCAGCATGGTGATGATGATCGCCGGCATGGCCACCGTGCTGCTCGCCCCCCTCCTGGGCCGGCTGTTCTGGTAACTCCACCACCCGATAACAGAAAAGGCGCCCTGGGGCGCCTTTTCTCATTGCATCGTGTCACGCAGCCTCAGAGGCTGGCGCAGATCTGCCAGAGATCGTACTGGATGGCGGCGGCCGTCACTTCCCGGCCCGCTCCCGGCCCCTGGATCACCAGGGGGTTGGTGCGATAGCTGTCGCTCTCGATGGCGAACACGTTGTCGCAGGGCAAGAGGTTGGCAAACGGGTGATGGGGCTCCAGCGCCTCCAGCCCGACGCGGGCCTTGCCGTCGTGTTCGAATCGGGCGACATAGCGCAGCACCTTGCCGACCCGGCGCGCCCCCTCGAAGGCGGTCTGGATAGGGTCATCCAGCTCCTTGAGCCTGTCCATGAACTGATCGGCGGTCACCTTGCGCAGGGCCACCGGCACCAGGTTCTCCAGCTCGATGTCGGCGGAGTCGAGCTCGAAGCCCGCCTCCCGCGCCAGGATGAGCAGCTTGCGGCGCACATCCTGACCGGAGAGATCCTCCCGGGGATCCGGCTCGGTCAGGCCGTGTTGCCACGCCTCGTCCACCAGTTCGGAGAAGGGGCGAGTGCCGTCATACTGCTGGAACAGCCAGGAGAGGGTGCCGGAGAAGATGCCGGAGACCCCCTGGATGCGGTCACCGCTCTGGCGCAGCATCTGGATGCTGGACTGGATGGGCAGCCCGGCCCCCACGGTGGCGTTGTAGCGCCATTGCACCTGGTGGTCGCGGCAGGTCTGCTTGATGCGCTGGTAAAACTCGCTGTCGGCGGCACCGGCAAACTTGTTGGCGGCGATGATGTGGATGCCGAGCTGGGCAAAGTCCGGGTAGTAGCGGCTCACCGTCTCGCTGGCGGTCATGTCGAGCGCGATCAGGGAGTCAAAACTGTGCTGCTCCAGCTGGGAGAGCAGCTCCGGCCAGATAAGCGGCTTGGGATTGAAGTTGTCCTGTACCTTGAGGGGATCCAGCCCCTCTTCGTCCAGCAGCCCGCCCTTGGAGTCGAAGACCCCGTAGAGGGTGAGCGCCAGATTGAGCTCATGCTCGAGGCGCGCCTTCTCGCGGGCGTAGAGCCCCAGCCAGTGACCGCCGATATTGCCTTTGCCGAACACCACCAGCCCGACCCGGGTCGGGCGGCTGAACAGGGCACTGTGCAGAGCGATGAGCAGCGGCTCCAGCACGATCTGGCGCAGCACGGCCACCAGGCTCAGGCCGTCTTTGGCCACCTGCACGAACTCCAGAGGCTGATCCGCCAGCAGCTGGTAGAAACGGTGGCACTGCTCGGCATTGTCGGTGACGCCGGCCCCCACCAGGGCGACCAGGCTGAACCCTTCCTTCTGGATGAGGCCGGTAAAGTTGCCCTGCAACTGGAAGTCACGGAGCACCTCGAAGGCCCCTTGTGCCACCTCCAGGGTGTAGGCCAGACGCAGCACCCGCCGATCCGGCTGGCGCTGCAGGGTGAGCGGATGGAGGCGATGGCGGGCCAGATGGGCCTCGATGGCCGCCACTGTCTGCTCAAAGTCAGTCTGCGGCAGCACCTTGAGCTCGATGAGGGCTATCTGATCCACCGAGGAGACGATGCGGGCACCGCCGGAGCGGGGCGCACGGCGCAGGATGTGGGTGCAGCCTTCGTCCGGATTGTAGCTGCAGCGCAGGGTGAGGCGCTGACGGCTGTCGGCCACCGGCTGCAGGGTACGCGAATGCAGCACCGAGGAGCCCAGGCGCGCCAGCTCGTTGGCCTCGGCCAGGCTCAGGCGCTCCAGCAGACGCGCCTCTTTCACCCGGCGCGGGTCGGCACTGTAGACCCCGGCCACGTCGCTCCAGATGGTAGTCGACTCCCCGTCCGCCAGCGCCGCCAGGAGGCTGGCACTGTAGTCGGAGCCGTTGCGCCCCAGCAGCAGGGAACGCCCCTCCATGTCGGCGGCGATGAAGCCGGTCACCACGATGCGACCGGCGTGCTCGGCCAGGCGGGCCTTGAGCAGCTCGCTGGAGAGGGCGGTATCCACCTTGATGAGGGCGCCGTCTTCTGCGCGCAGGAAACTGCGAGCATCGAGCCAGGCGGCCGCCTCACCCCGGCTGGTGAGCAGGGCAGCCAGCAGACGGGCGGACCACACCTCGCCAAAGGCGAGCAGGCCGTTGCGCTCGAAGCGGTCAAACTGCCCCTCCAGGGTCTTGGCGATCAGCTGCATGTCGCCCGTCAATTGCTGGCTCAGATCGAGGTGAAGCTCCCCTTCCAGCAGGCCGTCGATCAGGCTCTGCTGATAGGCGTGCAGGGCGGTGATGGCTTCGCCTGCGGCCTCATCCCCCGCTTCCGCCAGCTCCACCAGCTGGATCAGCCGGTTGGTGGTCTTGCCCGCGGCGGAGACCACCACCAGCTCGTTGCCCCCCACCTGTTGCTCGACGATGCTGGCGACCCGGCGATAACAGACCGGATCCGCCAAGCTGCTGCCGCCGAACTTGTGTACATGGCGCCGCTTGAAGACTGCCTCTGTTGCCACCACACACTCTCCTTGTTGTTGTTCCATTACTTCACCTGCTCTGCCTGTTGTGCCAACTGCGCCTGTTCAAACCCCTGGGCCAGATCGGCCACCAGATCCTCACCGTGTTCGATCCCCACCGACAGGCGCAGCAACTGGGCACTGATACCCGCCGCCTGCTGGGCCGCAGGGGTCATGGCCCTGTGGGTCATGCTGGCCGGATGGGCCACCAGACTCTCCACCCCGCCGAGGGACTCCGCCACCGAGAAGAGGCGCAGCCCCGCGAGGAAGGCGCGCAGCCCCGTCTCGTTGCAATCGAGCTCAAAACTTAGCATGGCGCCAAAGCCGGACTGTTGACGGCGCGCAATGTCGTGGCCCGGATGGCTCGGCAGGCTGGGGTGATAGATCCGCTTGACCAGCGGCTGCTGCTGCAAGAAGGCGAGGATGCGATCCGTGTTCTCCTGATGGGTGCGCAGGCGCGGAGCCAGGGTGCGCAGGCCCCGCAGGGTGAGGTAGGAGTCAAAGGCACCGGAGGTGAGCCCCAGGCAGTTGGCCCACCACACCAGGGAGTCGGCCAGAGCCTGATCCTTGGCGATCGCCACACCTCCTACCACGTCGGAGTGGCCGTTGATGTACTTGGTTGTGGAGTGGACCACCACGTCGGCACCAAGGGCCAGGGGCTGTTGCAGCAAGGGGGAGAGGAAGGTGTTGTCCACCACCACCTGGGCCCCCACCCCGTGGGAGGCCTCGGCGATGGCGGCGATGTCCACCACCCGCAGCAGCGGATTGGAGGGGGTCTCCACCCACACCAGTGCGGGTTTCTGGGCCAGTGCGGCGGCCAGCGCCCCCTCGTCTCCCTGATCCACGAACTGCACCTGGTAGTGGCCCTTGGCCGCCAGATACTCGAACAGGCGCCAGGTACCGCCGTAGCAGTCGTGGGGGGCGATCAGCAGATCCCCCGCCTTGAGCAGAGCCGTGGTCACCAGGTGAACGGCCCCCATGCCGGTGCCGGTCACCACGGCGCCGGCCCCCCCTTCCAGGGCCGCCAGGGCGTCCGCCAGATTGGTGCGGGTCGGGTTGCCGGAGCGGGCATAGTCGTATTGACGGGGCTCGCCAAAGTCGGCAAAGGTGTAGTTGCTGGAGAGGTAGATGGGGGGCACCACGGCACCGTGCTGCGTGTCTGTCTCAATCCCGGTGCGTACCGCCAGGGTGGCCTTGTGGGTCATGTCACTCTCCTTGATGGGTTGCCGGAGCCGGTCCGCCTCGTGGGTCGTCCAGCCCCGCTCTCATTTTCGCTGGCCGGACTGCCGGCCCATGGTGCACCACACTACGCCACCTTAAAAAAGCCGTCAACACTTCTAGACGTCTAAATGGCTTTGCTGTTGGATTGCCATTGAATTCCTTAAGGGTTAAAATCCGCGCTCACGGCCAAACGACTACAGGTGGAACATGGGTACAGAGTGGAACGGCGACTACGTCAGCCCCTATGCAGAGCACGGCAAGAAGAGCGAACAGGTCAAGAAGATAACCGTCTCGATCCCGCTCAAGGTGCTGAAGGTGTTGACCGATGAGCGCACCCGTCGCCAGGTGAACAACCTGCGTCATGCGACCAACAGCGAGCTGCTCTGCGAAGCCTTCCTGCACGCCTTCACCGGCCAGCCGCTGCCCTGTGACGACGACCTGCGCAAGGATCACCCGGACAGCGTCCCCGCCGAGGCCCGCGCCATCATGGAAGCCCTTGGCAAAGAGATCGAAGACTTCGACGCCGAGTAATGCGGCTGCCCATGGCAAACGATGCATCCCTTTCAATGACGCGGCCCGGTGCCGCGTCATGCTTATCTGCCGCCTCCCCCTTCAGCCTGCGTCACTACCAGAGCGACATACAGAGCCACAGTCATGACCACGCCCAGCTGGTGATCCCCCTCGTCGGCCCCCTCGAGATCGAGGTGCAGGGCCGGGGATGTCGCCTCGCCCCCGGTTTTGCCTGCATCATCGCCCCTGGCCTTCGCCACGACTACGCCGCCGACCCGGCGCACGTGTTTCTGGTGCAAGAGAGCCACTGGCTGCCGGCAGCCCTGGGGGACCGCCCCTTCGTCGAGCTGGATGAGGCCCAGCGCCACTACCTCGCCTTCCTGCACCGCATGGTGGCCGAGGGGCGCCACGTGGCCGGCATGGATCAAGTGTGGCTCGGGCTGCTGACCGAGGGACGCGGCATGGGCCCCGCCGTCGCTCCCCGCATAGCCCCTCGTATCGCCAAGGTGCAGCGTCATATGGAAGCCCACCTCGCAGACCCCCTCACCAACGAGGAACTCGCCGCCATCGCCTGCCTCGGCCTGAGCCAGTTCAAACACGCCTTTCGCCAGCAGGTGGGCACGAGCGTCTCCCACTACCTCAGGATGCGGCGCATGGCGCTGGCCCGCACCCTGCTGGCCCAGACCGCCCTGCCCATAGGCGAGGTGGCCAGCCGCTGCGGCTACCAGAACCAGGGAGCCTTTGCCGAGCGTTTCCTGGCCGAGACCGGACTGACCCCTTCCCTCTGGCGCCGGCAAAACGGCTGCCTGCCGTAATCGGTCGGCTCTTTGCCGAAGACAATCCCCGGGCACTCGAGGCATGCTGAGGCTCATGCAAGGTATGGGCAACGAGGAGCCAAGATGCAGACCATAAGCTGGCAGGATTTCGAGATGGTGGAGCTCAGGGTGGGCACCCTGGTGCGGGTCGAGCCCTTCCCCGAGGCGCGCCGCCCCGCCTACAAGGTGTGGGCGGATTTCGGCCCCGAGATCGGGGTGCGCAAGAGCAGCGCCCAGATCACCGACCTCTATCGACCGGAGGATCTGGTGGGCCGCCAGATCGTCGCCGTGGTGAACTTTCCCCCCAAGCAGATAGGCCC
Organism: Aeromonas sp. TW 6; assembly: GCF_013168745.1. Taxonomy (NCBI): domain Bacteria; kingdom Pseudomonadati; phylum Pseudomonadota; class Gammaproteobacteria; order Aeromonadales; family Aeromonadaceae; genus Aeromonas; species Aeromonas sp. TW 6. Next base: position 25,218 of record NZ_JABERS010000042.1, read on the forward strand.
CATCCAGTCGGAGTTTCTGCTGACCGGCTTCTATCGCCCGGATGGCGCCGTGGTGATCGCCATCCCCGAGCAGGCGGTGGAGAACGGCGCCAAGCTGGGGTGAGACGACGGCAAGGCAACCAGAGAGCAGAAGCAAGAGAGGCGACCCCCGGGGTCGCCTCTCTTGTTTGATGCAGACGGCCTGGCTTATTTCAGCAGGCTGAACAGCAGGGCCGAGACCGCCAGGGCACCGGTCAGCAGGATGAAGCCGTTGACCCAACGGTGACGGAAGCGGGCCAGCGCCTCCACCTTGTAGATGGCCACCACCGGCATGATGAAGAGGATCATGGCGATGACGGGACCGGAGAGGGTCTCCATCAACCCCAGAATCCCCGGGTTGATGATGGCGGCGCCCCAGATGGCGAAGAACATCAGGGCGATGCCGAGCTTGTCCGCCTTCGCCAGCGGCAGGCCGGTGGGCTTGGCGATCAGGCTTTTCAGGCTCTCGCGGGCACCGAGGAAGTGGCCGAGGAAGGAGGAGCTGATGGCGATGAAGGCGATCAGCGGCCCCAGGGTCACGATCACCGGGTTGTCGGTGATGTTGGCGAGATAGGAGAGCACGGAGACGTTCTGGGCCTTGGCCTCGGCCAGCTGGGCCGGGGAGAGGCTCAGCACGCAGGAGAAGACGAAGAAGAGCACGAAGCCCACCAGCATGACGGTGGTGTTGCGCAGGATCAGGCCGCTCTTGGTTTCGGCCTGCTCCCCGTACTCTCGGCGCTGCACGTTGGCAAAGCCCGAGATGGCGGCGGCGTGGCTGAAGGCGAACACGGTGACCGGCAGCGCCAGCCAGACGGTGTTGAGGAAGCTCGAGCCTTCAAAGGCGGTCACTTCCGGCCACTGCCACTGGGGAATGAGGTAGCAGGAGAGGGCCAGCAGGATCGCCGCCAGCGGGTAGACCATGACGGCGAAGGCCCGCAGCATCGCCTTCTCGCCGGCCAGCATCACGGCGATCATGGCGAACACCAGCACGCCGGAGAGCATCACCCGATCCGGGGAGGCCAGGCCTAGCTGGTTGACCATGAAGCTCTCCACCGTGTTGGTCAGCCCGACGCCGTAGATGAGCAGGATCGGGAAGATGGAGAGGAAATAGAGCGCCGAGATGAGGCGCCCGGCCATCTTGCCGAAATGCTCCTCGGCCACCTCGGTGAAGTCGGCCTGGGGGCGCGACGACGAGAGCACGAAACGCGCCAGCCCGCGGTGGGCCAGGAAGGTCATGGGACCGGCCAGCACGGCGACGATGATGAGGGGCCAGATCCCCCCCAGACCCAGGTTGATGGGCAGGAACAGAATGCCGGCGCCGACGGCGGTACCGAACAGGCTGATGACCCAATGGGTGTCGTGGCGACGCCAGCCGGTGCTGGCCATGGTGGAGGGGGAACCGGACAGCTCCCGTGAGACGTCTGCAGATAAACTCATCGATAAATCACTTTTACGTAGTATTAAAATCTAAAAACATTGTGCTCCTTTAGCATTTAATTCTCAAAAAGGGAGACTGGCAGATCTCACTGGCAAAGCCCTGTTCCACCAGTGAGATTGGGAGGAAATCTCACCCCGGATTATTCAATTAATCCTGATAAAAACCAAAAGTTAGGAATATAAAACCAAAATTAAAACCCACACCGATTTTTTGTTTCGATGAAATGCATGTTTTCAGAATTAACTGAAAATTATGCCAGTGCAGCCAGATTGGATGTGATGATCCACTGCCGTTATCGCCATCACTAGCGAATCTCCCTAAAATCCCCGTAACCAGCCAGTGGATCACACCAATGCAATCAGGCGACCCTGTGGTCGCCTGATTGCATTCCCTGCGAGCTGGTCGACCCGTCAGTGGGCCAGAATGCGACCCCAGGCGAGATCCGGGTCCCCCATCACGATGAAGTCCGGGTTCTCCAGCGACTCGGTCTCGTTGTAGCTCAGCGGTTGCAGCGCCAGGCTGAGGATGCGCCCCCCTGCCGCCTCCACGATGCACTGGGCGGCAGCGGTATCCCACTCCCCGGTGGGGCCCAGGCGCACGTAGCAATCCGCCACGCCTTCCGCCACCAGGCAGGACTTGAGGGAGCTGGAGCCGAGCGGGATCAGCTCGTAGTGGATGGCCGGGTTGAGGCGACGGGTCAGGTTCTCCAGTTTCTGGCGGCGGCTGATGGCCACCACCAGGGAGTCAGGCTGATCGTGTTCATGATGGATGGCGCTGATGGGACGGCTCTCGCCGTTCGCCTCCTTGAAGGCGCCGTGACCGCGCACCGCCCAGTAAAGCAGATCGGATTCGGGAGCATAGATGACCCCGAGCACCGGGACATTGTCCCGCACCAGGGCGATCAGGGTGGCGAAGTCGCCGCTACCTGCGATGAACTCGCCAGTGCCGTCCAGCGGGTCCACCAGCCAGTACTGGCGCCAGTTCGCACGCTGGCTGAAGGGGATGTCGGCCGCCTCTTCGGTCAGCACGGGGACATGGGGAGTGAGCGCTGCCAGCGCCTGTTTGAGGTAGGCATCGGCAGCAAGATCGGCACTGGTGACCGGGGTCGCATCCTCCTTCAACTGGCGTTCGAACTGACCGCCGCGATAGATCTCGTGAAGGATCCTGCCCGCCTCACGGGCGATCTCCTTGACCTCGGGTATCCAGGCCAACAACTCCTGCATGGTGCTTACCTCTGCCTCTGATTGCCAAACAGACCCTCTGCGGGCTAATTTCCCTGCTCCGCCAGCCATTTGCTGGCCAGCAGCAGGGCACTGATGCTGCGCGACTCGGTGAAGTCCGGTCGTGCCAGCAACTCGTCGATCCGGTTGAGGGGCCAGGGGATCACCTCGAGAGGCTCGGGCTCGTCACCGACCCGCTGCTCGGGGTAGAGATCCCGCGCCAGCAAGATGTCCATCCGGCTGGAGAAATACCCCGGCGCCAGCGACACCTGCTTGAGCAGGGTCAGGCTGCTCGCCCCGAAGCCCGCCTCCTCCATCAGCTCCCGGTTGCCCGCCTCGAAGGCATTTTCACCGGGGTCTATCAATCCCTTGGGGAAACCCAGCTCGTAGGAGTGGGTGCCCGCCGCGTACTCGCGCACCAGCAGCAGGGTGTGGGCATCGAACAGGGGCACCACCATGACGGCACCCCGATTGCCGCCGCGCATCCGCTCGTAGACCCGCTCCTCGCCGTTGGAGAATTTCAGGTGAAGGGACTCCACCTTGAACAGCCGGCTCTCGGCCACGATCTCGGCCTTGAGGATCTCCGGCTTGCTCTTGTCATGGGCCATGGTCTCGACACTGAGGTGGACGGGATTGCGCTTGTGAGGATCGCTCATCGGGGGCTGACTGCTCGTTAAAAAATCGTGTTTCAAGAGTAAACGACTCCCCTGCCGAACACCACGGGGCAAAGAGGGGAAAGATGTCTTAAAAATCCGTTATAATGCGCCCCGTTTTTCCCATCACCACAGACATCGCGAGGCCCCATGTCGACTCCCCTGCCCTGGCACCAGATTGATACCGTGTTGCTCGACATGGATGGCACCCTGATCGATCTCCATTTTGACAGCCATCTGTGGCAAACCCTGGTGCCGGCGCGCTACGCCGAGCGACTCGGCCTGCCGCTGGCCGAGGCGAAGGCGCAGATAGACACCCACTATCATGCGGTCAACGGCACCCTCGACTGGTACTGCGTGGATTACTGGACCCGGACGCTCGGGCTCGACATCCGCGCCCTCAAACAGGAGATCCTGGAGAAGATCCAGTGGCGCCCCAACGTCATTCCCTTCCTGACCGCACTCAAGGCCGCCGGCAAGCAGGTGGTGCTCTTCACCAATGCCCATCCCGCCAGCCTGTCGGTGAAGGATGCACGCCTCGGCCTCGCCCAGCACCTCGATCTGATGGTGAGCACCCATGAGCTCGGGTGGTCGAAGGAGAGCCAGCACTGCTGGCAGGCACTGGCCGAGCGGCTGGCGTTCGACCCGGCCCGCACCCTCTTCGTGGATGACAGCGAGCGGATCCTGGCCGCCTCGGCCGAGTTCGGCATCGCTCACCAGCTCGGCATCCGTCACCCCGACAGCCAGATGCCGCCGCTCACCTTCCAGCACTTCCCGGCGCTCGAGGACTACGCCGACCTGCTCCCTCTCGGCGCCTGACACGCACAAGGCCCTCTTCACGAGGGCCTTGTCACATCAGCTCAACAGCCTGCCGAGCGCATCCCGTTCATGAAAGCCCTCAGGCCGCATCGCGCGGGGCCAGCGCCCCCATGCCGACCAGGTAGTCGAGGGCGCTTGGGGTGAAGCCGACCTCCGTGAGGTGCGCCGCCGTAAAAGGGGCTGCATGCAGAGGCAGGCCGCGGCTCACCCGTTCCATCCAGTCCGGATTGCCAAGGGCCGCCGTGCCCACCGCCACCAGATCGGCGCCACCGGCCAGAGCCCGCTCCGCCGAATCTGCGTCGCTAATCTTGCCCGCCACCATGAGCGGCACCCGCCCGGCCAACCCGACCCTTACCGCCTCCAGCAGTGCGCCGCCGTCGGGATCCCCCGCCACCGCCTTGAAGCTGTCCCCCATGGAGAAGTGCAGGTAGTCGATCCCCTCGTCCGCCAGCAGGCGCGCCACCGCCAGCTGATGGGCCAGTTCGATGCCCTGGATATGGGCATAGCTCTCGGGGGAGAGACGCACCCCGACCAGGAAGCCCCGGGGTAGACGGGCGCGAATGCCGCGCACTATCTCCACCAGGATCCGCGCCCGGTTCGCGAGGCTGCCACCCCAGCGGTCGGTGCGCCGGTTGTGCAGGGGGTTGAGGAAGTTGCAGAGCAGGAAGTGGTGGGCTGCGTGCAGCTCGACCCCATGCAGGCCGGCGCCATGGGCCCGCTCCGCAGCGCTCACAAAGGCGTCAATGAGCGTCAGAATCTCCGCCTCGCTCAGCCCCTTGACCCCGAGGGGGTAACGCCCGCCCGGCGCCAGCGCGCACGGGCCGACCGGCGCCCCGTCGTTCAGCTCGGGCAGAGCCCGCATCCCGCCGTGATGCAGTTGCACCACCGCCAGTGCCCCGGCCTGCCGCGCACTGTCGGCCAGGGCCGTGAAGGCCTGCTGCTGGGCGTCCGTCATCAGGGCAGGCTGCCCCGCCCAGCAGCGTCCGCCGGGCCGCACCTGGGTGGCGGCGGCGATGAGCAGGCCGAAGCCGCCACGGGCGCAGCGCGCCAGCCAGTCGAGCTCGGCCTGGCCGGGATCACCGCCTGCGCCGCTCATGTTGTGGGTCAAAGGGGCCAGCACGGCCCGGTTCTTGAGCCGCAATCCGGCTCGCTCGAAGTGGAAGCTGTCGCCCAGTGTCTTGTTCATCGTCCTCTCCCGGGATAGCAATGGCATGGCGGCCACTATAAACCCGGGCTATGAGGATATAATCAGGCACTCAAGCAAAACATTCATTCCCAGCAAGACACAATAGGCCACCCCTCATGAGTCACCACAAGCTCGACACCCTCTACCTGATGCGCCTGCTGGTCGCCATCGTCCGCTGCGGATCCTTCGCGGCGGCGGCGGCCCAGCTCGGCATCACCCCGAGCAAGGCGTCAAAAGATCTGCGCCACCTGGAGCAGAGCCTCGGCAGCGTGCTCCTGAGCCGCACCACCCGCCGGGTGCAACTGACCGACGCAGGAGAGCTCGCTTACCGCCAGGCCGACCAGATGATCGCCCTGCACGAGCAGTTGCTGGACGGCCTGCAGCGCCGCCGCTCGGCACTGTGCGGGGAGCTGCGCATCACGGCGCCGGATCTCTGGGGAGAAGTGGTGCTGACTCCGGTGCTGCTGCGCTTTCGCGCCGACCACCCGGAGGTGCGGATCATCGCCGACTTCAGCAATACCCCGGCCGACCTGCTGCGCGACAACCTGCACGTGGCGTTTCGCAGCACCGAGCTCGGCACCCAGCCCTACCTGGCGCGCCCCATCGCGGTGGACGATCTGGTGCTCTGCGCCAGCGCCGACTACCTGGACCGCCACCCGCCCCTCAGCACACCCCAAGATCTGCACCAGCACAGCCTCATCACCCGCAGCCAGGAGTACGGCCGCCACGAGCGCTGGCCCCTGCTTGCCCAGGGGCGCGAGATCCCTCTCGAGGTAGCGGGCGAGCTGGCCTTCAGCAGCAAGAAGGCGATTCACCAGGGGATGCGCCAGGGACTGGGGATAGCCCGCCTGCCGCGCTACCTGGTGGCGGCCGAGCTGGCCGAGGGGGTGGTGCGCGAAGTGCTGCCGGACTATCGCCCCAAGGGGGCCCATTTCTACGCCCTCTATACCCAGCGCCGGGCCGAGTCGGCCCTGGTCGGCCACTTCCTCGACTACGTCATCGAGGCGCTCACCCCTTCATGAGCAGATCACCAGGTGGTACTGCTTCTTGCCCCGGCGCAGCAGCAGGTAGCGGCCGAACAGCCGATCGTCGGCGGTGAGCGGCTCATCCCGGCGGATCGCACCGTTGACGCTGACGGCCCCCGCCGCCAGCAGCTCGCGGGCGATCCGCTTCGAGTTGGCCAGGCCGCACTCCACCAGCAGGGTCACCAGATCCGTTTCCCCCTTGATGGGGCTGCTTGGCATGCCATCTTGCGCCAGCTGGGCCAGATCGCTCTCCCCAAGGCGCGCTACCTCGCCACTGAACAACGATTCGCTGATGCGCTGCGCCGCCGCCAGCGCCCCCTTGCCGTGTACCAGTTCGGTCAGCTCGTCCGCCAGCACCTGCTGGGCCAGCTTGCGCCCCTGCCGCTTCGCATCCTCCGCCTCCAGCGTCTCAATCTCGGCCAGCGGCATAAAGCTGTAGTAGCGCAGGAAGCGGTAGACATCCTCGTCCGCGGTGCCGAGCCAGAACTGGTAGAAGGCGTAAGGGGAGGTGAGCGCCGGGTCGAGCCAGATAGCGCCCCCCTCGGTCTTGCCGAACTTGGTGCCATCGGCCTTGGTGATGAGCGGCAGCGTCATGCCATAGACCTGGGCCTGATGCAGCCGCCGTGTGAGATCCATGCCGCTGGTGATGTTGCCCCACTGGTCGTTGCCGCCGATCTGCAGGGTGCAGCCGAGGCGCTGGTTGAGCACGGCGAAGTCCTGGGATTGCAGCAGGGTGTAGGAGAACTCGGTGAACGAGATGCCCTGATCCGGACGGGCCAGGCGCTGGCGCACCGATTCGCGGGCCAGCATGGCGTTGACCGAGAAGTGCTTGCCGATGTCCCGCAGAAAATCGAGGGCGGACATCTGCCCCATCCAGTCGGCGTTGTTGACCAGCAGCGGCGCCGCCAGCCCGTCGCTCGCCGGCAACAGGGCGCTTATCTGGGCCGACAGGCTGGCGACCCAGCCCTGCACCGTTTCGGCGCTGTTGAGGGTGCGCTCGCTTGCCTTGAAGCTGGGATCGCCGATAAGGCCGGTGGCCCCGCCCACCAGGGCCACCGGGGTGTGGCCCGCCAGCTGGAAGCGGCGCAGCATCAGCAGTGGCACCAGGTGGCCGATGTGCAGGCTGCCAGCGGTGGGATCGAACCCGCAGTAGACGGTGCGAGGGGTGGCAAGATGGTCGGCCAGCGCCACCGGGTCGGAATTCTGGGCCACCAGGCCGCGCTGGGTCAGCTCATCGAGCAGGTGAGGATTTGTCATGGAGGGCTCCAACAGCAAGAGAAAGAGGGCCATCCTCGCCGTTTTGCGGTGCTGGCAGATATGTCCCCCAGGGGACAGTTTTGCCACTCCCGTGCTAGCATCCTGCCATCGTGGGGAAACCATTCCCTGACCCGGAGCCCATCGCCATGCCCCCGTCTCCTGCCACGGATACCCTGAGCCTGACCGCCGCCGTCGATGCCCTGCACGGCAGCGGCTTCCCGGCAGCCCTGGTTCGCCTCATCCAGCAACAGGTGGCATTCGACTGTGCCTTGCTGCTCGGGGTGGGGCTGCGCCCCGTCTACCTCTACGACAACCTGCATCATCAGCGCAATGCTGTTCACTTAAGAGAATTTGAGTTCCAGTCCACGTAGTATCAGGGCTAAAAAATGAGGTTCATCGCGGCTTTCCGGGGAAGGCCGCCTTGATTTTCAGAAAAAAGTATTCTGAGTCCCTAAATCCATATGCCATACGCTTTATCACTTTGATCTTGTTGTTCACCCCTTCCAGCACACTCGT
>NZ_JABERS010000043.1:0-32022 GCF_013168745.1 Aeromonas sp. TW 6
TGCTGAAGCAAAACAAATCACGTAATCTAAGCATGGCCAACAAGCGCAGGCTCTGCTGTCTGAATGAACAATATTTGTTCGAATGTATGGGGTTGTTCAAAGTATAAACACTGATGCGTCAGCCCTGTGCAAGGCGTAAGCCTGCGCCTGGCGCGTCCCGCCGATGCCGCCGCCATGACGGTGATGCAGCGGGCGAGCTGGCTGGCGGCCTACGGGGAGGTGCTGGGGGCCGACATGCTGGCCCAGCTGGCGGTGACCGACCACCTGCAGATCTGGCGACACCGGCTCGCCGAGCCCGGCCCCGTTCCCATGCTGGTCTGTCAGGACGACGTGGTCATAGGCCTGCTCTACTGGCAGCCCTCTTTGGAGGAAGGCTTGATGACGGCGCGGATCCGGGCGCTCTACCTTCATCCCGATCACTGGCGTCAGGGTCATGGCAAACGGCTGTGGCAGGCGGTGGCGGTGCAGATGCGCCGGGCCGGTTGCGAGTGTGTCAGGCTCTGGCTGCTGGATGGCAATCACATCGGCGAGGGATTCTACCTGCGCCGCGGCTTCATGTTCGACGGTCAGGAGCGCACCCTGATGAGCCTCGGACACCCTTGCCAACAACGACAAATGTTCCGTTTGCTTTGAGCTGGCTCCCGTTTTTCGCCCCTGGTCACTTTATTTTTTTTGCGAATTAATACAATGTGCCCCATCTGGACAGACCGAGGTGGCCGGGTCCACCGCAAGGGAGTGTGGCATGTACTACGGATTTGATATTGGCGGCACCAAGATTGCCTTCGCGGTGTATGACGACGCCCTGACCCTCTGCCATGAAGAGCGGGTGAGCACGCCGGGCAACGACTACCCGGCGCTGCAGCAGCTTGTGCGCGAGCGGGTCGAGGCGGCGGATGCGCGCTTCGGGGTGAAAGGGGCCGTCGGCATCGGGTTTCCGGGGATCCTCAATCGCCTCGACGGGAGCATAGTGGCGGCCAACCTGCCCGCCATCCATGGCCGCCATCTGGGGGCGGATCTGGCCGAACTGCTGGGCCGACCGGTCAAGGTCGACAATGACGCCAACTGTTTCCTCTGGTCGGAAGTGCATCAGGGGGCCGCAGACGGTGCTGGCAGCGCCCTCGGCGTCACCATAGGTACCGGCATCGGCGGCGCCGTCTACCTGGCGGGCAAGCTCATCCAGGGGCGCAACTGGCTGGCGGGGGAGATAGGTCACTACCCGCTGCCCGCCACCATCCTGATGAAATACCCGGATTTGCCCCGTCCCCGCTGTGGCTGCGGGCGCCTGGTCTGTTTCGAAACCTATGCGTCGGGCACGGGCCTGGAGCGGCTATACCACCATGTTCATGGAGAACGGGTGAGCGGCCACCAGATCGTCGCCCGTGCCGATGCCCGTGAGGCGGCGGCCCTCTCGACCATCGACTGCTGGCTCGAGATCATCGCCGCTGGCCTCGCCACCGCCATCTCGGTGATTGATCCCGATGTGGTGGTGCTGGGGGGCGGCCTGAGCGCCCTGCCAGCCCTCTATGAGGAGTAGCCCAAACGTCTGCCCGGCCACCTGCTGCCCGGTGTCGCCCTGCCGGCGATCCGCGAGGCCCGCTTCGGTGGAGCCGGCGGTGTGCGCGGTGCAGCCCTGCTCAATCTGTGAGATCGGACAGAGGGTCTGATCTCCCCGAACAAGGAGTCATCATGACCCGTCTTGAAATCTGTATCGACAACCTCGAATCCCTGTTCACCGCCCAGGCGGCCGGCGCCGATCGCATCGAGCTCTGCTCTGCGCTGGGGCTGGGCGGTCTCACTCCCTCCTATGGTTTCATGCAGCAGGTGGCGCGCCACGCCACCGTCCCCGTCTACGCCATGATCCGTCCACGCGCCGGAGATTTTTGCTTCAACGACGGCGAGTTCGAGATGATGCTCTTGGATATCGCGGCCGCTCGTGCTGCGGGCCTGCAAGGGGTGGTGGTCGGTCTGCTGGATGAAGATGGACGGGTACCCGAAGGCAAGCTCCGGCAACTGGTCGAGGCGGCGGGGCCGCTCGGCGTCACCTTCCACCGGGCCATCGATCTCTCCTCCGACTGGCGGCTGGATCTCGAGACGATCGTCGCGGCAGCTTGCGAGCGCATTCTGAGCTCCGGCCATGCGCCGACCGCGCTGGCGGGGCTCGAAACCCTGCAGGCCATGCACCAGGCGCTGGCGGGTCGCGCCAGCCTGATGCCCGGGGCCGGGGTCAACGCCGACAACGTGCGCACCATCATCGAATTCACCGGCGTCAATGAAGTGCACATGTCCGGCATGGGCTGGCGCGGCGGCATGGTGCCCCATGGTGTGAACATGGGCACTTCGGACGATGGCCGGGTCAACATCACCGACGGCGCCAAGGTCGCAGCGGTGAGGGCACTGCTGGACAGGGCCTGATACAGACCGTGCGGCGCCATGGTGCCTCTATCTGTGACGTCAACATGGGCACCTCGGACGACGGCCGGGTCAACATCACCGACGGCGCCAAGGTCGCGGCGGTGCGGGCTCTGCTGGACAGGGCCTGATACAGACTGTGCGGCGCCATGGTGCCTCTCTCTGTGACGTCAACATGGGCACCTCGGACGATGGCCGGGTCAACATCACCGATGGGGCCAAGGTCGCGGCGGTGAGGGCGTTGCTGGACAGGGCCTGATACAGACTGTGCGGCGGCATGGTGCCCTGTTTTGCTCCCTTCTCCCCTTGCGGGAGAAGGGGCGGGGATGAGGGGGCCGATGTGAGGCGTCTCCCACCGGCGGGCAATTGAGGGGCGTCTTGGCAGCACGGTGCAAAAAAGTCTGTTATCATCCCGTCTCTTTTACCATCAGGACCCGGAGCAACCTCTCAATGTCCCAATACGACTCTATCGAACAGAAGGCCAGCTACGGCATCGGCCGCAACATGGGCGACCAACTGGCTCAGCAAGCCTTCGCCGGTCTGGATATCCCGGCCCTGCAACAAGGTCTGGCTGATGCCCTGAACGGTCTGGAGTTCGCGGTCAGCCGTGACGATATCAACGATGCCTTCCAGGTCATCACCGCCCGTATGCAGGAAGAGCAGGAAGCTGCCGCCAAGGCCGCTGCCGCCGAAGGCGAAGCCTTCCTGGCCGACAACGCCAAGCGCGCCGAAGTGAAGACCACCGACTCTGGTCTGCAATATGAAGTCATGGTCGAAGGCAATGGTGCCGTGCCGGTTGCCGGTCAGTCCGTGCGCGTGCACTACCACGGTACCTTCACCCACGGTGGTGTGTTCGACAGCTCCGTTGCGCGCGGCCAACCGGCCGAGTTCCCAGTGACCGGCGTGATCGCCGGTTGGGTGGAAGCGCTGCAGATGATGCCGGTTGGCTCCAAGTGGAAGCTCTACATTCCGCAGGATCTGGCCTACGGTGCCCGTGGCGCCGGCTCCATCCCGCCGTACTCCGCTCTGGTATTCGAAGTGGAGCTGCTGGACATCCTGTGATCCGGCTGGCGTGATGCAAACGGCGACCCTGAGGTCGCCGTTTGTTTTTGGACCGCCCAAACGGGCCATGTGCCTACGGCGGGGATTTGGATATAGTCAGAGCGTCGTCCATTCCGGCCATGTGAGGGAGACACGCCATGGCAGCCATCATCGAGGTCGTCGATCTCGTCAAGCACTTCCCCGGCGTCAAGGCGGTGGACGGGCTCAGTTTTGCCATTCCCGCCGGCAGCTGCTTCGGCCTGCTCGGCCCGAACGGGGCGGGCAAGACCACGACCATTGAGTTGCTGGAGGGGATCCTTACCCCGGACAGCGGCCGGATCCTGTTTCACGGCGCCCCGCGCGGCCCGGATTATCGCTCCCGCATCGGCATCCAGTTCCAGCACACGGCGCTGCAGGATTTCCTGACGGTGCGCGATACCCTGCGCCTGTTCGCCAGCCTCTACCCCAATCCCTTGCCACGGGAGCTGCTCATCGATCTGTGCGCCTTGGGCGAGTTCATCGACAGGGACAGTCGCAAGCTCTCGGGGGGCCAGCGTCAGCGCCTGCTGCTGGCTCTGGCCCTGCTCGGGGATCCCGAACTGCTGTTTCTGGATGAGCCCACCACAGGACTGGATCCCCAGGCGCGCCACCACTTCTGGCAGCGAATAGAGGCGATCAAGGCCCAGGGCAAGACGGTGGTGCTCACCACCCACTACATGGACGAAGCGCAGCAGCTGTGCGATCTGATTGCCATCGTCGATCACGGCCACCTGCTCAGTCTGGATACGCCGGCTGCCTTGCTGGCGCAACACTTCGACGGCGTGCTGGTGCGCCTTGGGGGGCACCCGGCCCTGGCTGGGCTCGGCTATCCCCTGCGTCCGGTCGGCGATCAGGTGGAGCTCTGTTGCCCCGACGTGGCGACCCTGTTGCCAGCCTTGCTGGATCTTGGTGTGCCGCTCACCGGCATGCAGGTGCGCTCCCCCAATCTGGAAGATCTCTTCCTGAACCTGACCGGCCACAGCCTGCGGAGCGGCGCATGAGAGGGATGACCGAGTTCTGTCTGACCGTGGCCTCCGGGCTGTGGTACGCCTTGCCGACATGCAATCCCGGGAGTGGACGATGAAGGGATCCCTCAAGCGCATCGGGGCGCTCTTCTATGCCCGCACCCTCGAGTTCGTGCGCGATCGCGCGGCCCTGGTGTGGAACCTGCTTTTCCCGCTCCTGCTGGTCATCGGCTTCTCCCTCATCTTCTCCGGCCCGCCCAAACCGCTGGTGCAGATCGGGGTGGTGGGGGCACTGCCCGCAACCTATGCCCCGCTGCGCGCCGTGCCGCTGCTCAAGATCATCCCCTATGACGAGGCGTCGAGAGGCCAGCTCAAGGTCCGTCACCATCAGCTGGACCTGCTGCTCTCACCCGCCGGGGGGCGTTACTGGATAAATCCGGACGCCCCTCAGGGGGCCATGGCCGAGTATCTGCTGCGCCAGGCGGTGCAGGGGCCCTTGCAAAGAGAGACCCTGAGCGGGCGCGCCATTCGCTACGGCGACTGGCTGCTGCCCGGGGTGATCGGCATGAACCTGATGTTCTCCGGCCTGTTCGGGGTCGGGTTTGTCATCGTGCGTTATCGCAAGAACGGGGTGCTGAAACGGCTGCGAGCCACGCCGCTCGGCGCGCTGGAGTTTCTCTTCGCCCAGTTGCTGTCACGGGTGCTGATCACCCTGGTGGTGAGCCTGCTGGTCTTCTGCGCGGCCTACTGGTTGCTGGATGTGCCCCTCATCGGGTCGGGGTGGCTGCTGCTGGTGATCGCCCTGGCGGGAGGAACGGCCATGGCCTCCCTTGGCCTGCTCATCGCCGCTCGCCTGCAGAACGAGGAGCTGGCGAGCGGTTTGCTCAATCTCATCAGCTTGCCCATGATGTTTTTATCCGGTGTCTGGTTCTCGCTAGAAGGCGCGCCCGCCTGGCTGCAGCAGCTTGCGGCCAGGCTGCCCCTCAGCCAGATCATCGAAGCAGCCCGCGCCGTGATGCTGGAAGGGGCGGGATGGCAGGAGGTGGCAGGCCCTCTGGGCCAGGTCATGGTGTTCGCCCTGGTGTGCATCTCGCTGGGAACCATGCTGTTCAAATGGAGTGCAAAATGAAACCTGTTCTGTGGTTGTTGCTGGTGGCGGCCTTGCCTGTGCAGGCAGGTACCCTGCGTTGCAAGAACGCCTTGCTGACCGAGGGAGACACCACGGCAGAGCTGCTGGTTCGCTGCGGCCAGCCGATGCTCAAGGAAGATCTCACCCGCTTCGAGGAGAACGGCTTCGGGGCGAGAGTGACGGTCAAGTATGCCGAGCGCTGGACCTACAACTTCGGCAAGCGGGAATTCATGCAGTTTGTCACCGTCGAAAACGGCGTCATCACCGACATTGTGGATGGCCCACGGGGAGGATGACCTCCTGGTTTTCTGAAGCCCAGCCTGCGGGAGATAAGGTCGCCACTTCCCCGCCTTTTACCTCTTTTTCTGTTGCTTTCCCCTGCCTGTTATCGCCATTTTTCCATATGGGGTCATGCTGCCTCACTCTGGTGCTTTTGGCATAAAACCGAATCTGATGAGTCAGTTGTCAGCAGAAATGGCTGCCCCAATGCGGTGCAGCCGATTTATTTTCGAAAAATAATCCTCATGCCAAGAAGGGTTTTAAGCAGCAGGCTATTTGGCAAATAAGGGTCTACTTTTGATTCTGAGAGTGCATATTCCCCCGTTTAGATATTTTGTTCTGTTGCACCATGGTTGGGCCGGATTGCACCGATTGACAGGTTTTTCTGCGGCTGGATAAGCTGCCAAAAAGCAGGGAAACGATGGCATCTCGCTAGATTTTGATGCCTGTTCGAATCAAACCACAGGGAAGAGTGACATGAAGCAGATACACAAGGCTGGTATGGTGATGGCGCTGTCGCTGATGGCAGCCAATGCGTGGGCGGACGGTACGCTGGATGCCGTCAAGAAGAAGGGATTCGTGCAGTGCGGGGTCGGTGACGGCCTGCCCGGGTTCTCCAACCCGGATGCCAAGGGAACCTGGACCGGGCTCGACGTGGACGTGTGCCGCGCCGTGGCCGCCGCGGTACTGGGGGACGCCAGCAAGGTCAAGTATGTCTCCCTCACCGCCAAGGAGCGCTTTACCGCCCTGCAGTCCGGGGAAGTGGATCTGCTCTCGCGCAACACCACCTGGACCCTGACCCGGGATGGGTCGCTGGGCCTCACGTTCGCCGGGGTGAACTACTACGACGGGCAGGGGTTCCTGGTCAAGCAGTCCCTCGGGGTCAAGAGCGCCAAGGAGCTTGACGGTGCCGCCGTCTGTATCCAGTCCGGTACCACCACCGAGCTCAACCTGGCCGACTATTTCCGCGCCAATGGCGGCATGAAGTACACCCCAGTGGTGTTCGATACCTCGGATCAGACCGTCAAGGGCTTCGAAGCCGGCCGCTGTGACGTGCTGACCTCGGATCAGTCCCAGCTCTATGCCCTCAAGATCAAGCTCACCAAGCCAGAGGAAGCCGTGGTGCTGCCGGAGGTCATCTCCAAGGAGCCGCTGGGCCCAGCCGTGCGTCAGGGTGACGATCAGTGGTTCAAGGTGGTGCGCTGGAGCCTCAACGCCATGCTCAATGCCGAGGAGGCCGGGGTCACCAGTGCCAACGTGGACGAGATGCTCAAGTCCACCAACCCTGACATCCGTCGCCTGCTGGGGCTGGAAGAGCCCAAAGGGACTGTGCTGGGGCTGGATGACAAATGGGCCTACAACATCGTCAAACAGGTCGGCAACTACGGTGAATCCTTCGATCGCAACGTCGGTGCCGGCTCCCCCCTCAAGATTGATCGCGGCATCAATGCCCTCTGGAACAAGGGCGGTCTGATGTACGCGCCACCCATCCGCTGAGTCGACAGTCACCGGGGGGCCTGGCCCCCCATGTTTTCCCTGGCTTTGTCGGAGTCATCCTCATGGCGTTACACGCATCAAACCATAGGAAAGAACAGGGCCGCTGGTGGTATGACGCCAAGGTGCGGGCGCTGCTCTTCCAGTGCCTGGCCATCGCGGCGGTTATCGGGTTTCTGTTCTACATCGTCAACAATGCCCTGACCAATCTGGCCACCCGTGGCATCACCACAGGCTTTGATTTTCTGGGCAACACGGCCGGTTTCGGCATCTTGCAGAGCCTCATCCCCTACGACGAGACCTACACCTTCGGTCGCACCTTTGTGGTGGGCCTGCTCAACACCCTGCTGGTCTCCGTGCTCGGCATTCTGTTTGCCACCCTGCTCGGGTTCGCACTCGGGGTCGCGCGCCTGTCGCGCAACTGGCTGGTGGCCAAGATAGCGGCCGTCTACATAGAGACGTTTCGCAACATCCCGCTGCTGCTGCAGATCTTCTTCTGGTACTTCTCGGTGCTGCGTACCCTGCCTTCCCCGCGTCAGAGCGTGGATATAGGCGGGCTCGCCTTCCTCAACGTGCGGGGTTTCTATCTGCCCAAGCCCCTGTTCGAAGAGGGATTCGGCTACGTGCTCTGTGCACTGGTGCTCGCGGTGCTGCTGAGCTGGGGGCTGGGCCGCTGGGCTCGCCGCCGTCAGGCCCTGACAGGCAGGATCTTCCCGTTCTGGCGCTGTGTGGCCGCCCTGGTCATGCTGCTCCCGGGCATCACCTTCCTGCTGGCGGGCAGCCCGCTCAGCTGGAGCGTGCCTGCGCTGCAGGGGTTCAACTTCCGGGGCGGGCTGACGGTGCTGCCGGAGCTCGCGGCCCTCTTGCTGGCGCTCACCATCTATACGGCGGCCTTCATCGCCGAGATAGTGCGATCCGGCATCCTGGCCATCAGCAAGGGGCAGACGGAGGCGGCTTCCGCCCTCGGGCTCTCGCCCACCAAGACGCTGCGGCTGGTGATCATTCCCCAGGCCATGCGGGTCATCATTCCTCCCTTGACCAGCCAGTATCTGAACCTCACCAAGAACTCCTCCCTGGCGACCGCCATCGGCTACCCGGATCTGGTCTCGGTGTTCATGGGGACGACTCTCAACCAGACAGGGCAGGCCATCGAGGTCATCGCCATGACCATGGGGGTCTATCTCGTCATCAGTATCACCACCTCGGTGCTGATGAACATCTACAACCGCAGAATGACGCTGGTTGAGCGCTAGGGAGCTGTCATGTTCGTGAATGAATTGCAGGAGGCGCTGCCGCCTCCCAACCACCGTCGGGGGCCGCTCGCCTGGATCAGGCAGAACCTTTTCCCCAACTGGTGGAACGGCCTGCTGACCCTGGTGCTGGCCTATCTGTTGCTGCCACTCATCTGGTCTGCACTGGACTGGGCGCTGTTCTCGGCCACCTGGCAGGGGAGCAGCCGCGAGGCCTGCGTCCAGGGCGGTGCCTGCTGGATCTTCATCGAGAGCCGGCTGGGGCAGTATCTCTATGGCTTCTACCCGGCTGATCAGTACTGGCGCATCAACCTGACCTTCGCCGGTCTGGCGGCGCTGCTGGCCCTGCTCATCTGGCCAAAGACCCCGCGCAAGGGGTGGCTGGCGCTCTTCACCCTGCTGGTGTTCCCTGTCATCGCCTTCTTCCTCATCCATGGGGGAGCGGGGCTGGAGGTGGTGGAAACGAACCGCTGGGGCGGGCTGATGCTCACCCTGGTGCTGGCGGTGGTGGGCATAGTCGTAGCACTGCCGTTCGGCATCCTGCTGGCACTGGGGCGCCGCTCCCACATGCCGGTCATCTCCAGCCTCTGTACCGTCTACATCGAGTTCTGGCGGGCGGTGCCGCTCATTACTGTGCTCTTCATGGCGTCCGTCATGCT
This sequence comes from Aeromonas sp. TW 6, assembly GCF_013168745.1. NCBI lineage: Bacteria > Pseudomonadati > Pseudomonadota > Gammaproteobacteria > Aeromonadales > Aeromonadaceae > Aeromonas > Aeromonas sp. TW 6. Next base: position 9,266 of record NZ_JABERS010000043.1, read on the forward strand.
GCCACTGTTCATGAGTACCGAGGTGGAGCTCGACAAGCTGCTGCGGGCGCTCATCGGCATCATCCTGTTCCAGGCGGCCTATGTGGCCGAGGTGGTGAGAGGGGGGCTGCAGGCGATCCCCAAGGGGCAATATGAGGCGGGGGATGCCCTCGGGCTCTCCTACTGGAAGGTGATGGGCCTCATCATCATGCCCCAGGCCCTCAAGATCACCATTCCTTCCCTGGTGAACACCTTTATTTCCCTGTTCAAGGACACCAGCCTGGTGCTGATCATCGGGCTGTTCGATCTGCTGGCCATCTCCAAGGTGGCCCTGGCGGATCCGGCCTGGCTGGGGTATTCCACCGAAGCTTATGTCTTTATCGCCATGATCTTCTGGATGTTCTGTTTTGGCATGTCCCGCTACTCCATCTATCTGGAGCGCAAACTCAACACGGGCCACAAGCATTAGGAGTCGTTCTGATATGAAAACGGACGCAGTTGTCGAACTGAAAGAGGTCAACAAGTGGTACGGTGAGTTTCACGTGCTGCGCAACATCAACCTGCAGGTGGGCAGAGGGGAGAAGATCGTCATCTGTGGACCATCGGGGTCGGGCAAGTCCACCATGATCCGCTGCATCAACCGGCTGGAAGAGCACCAGAGCGGAGACATCCTGGTCAAGGGCACGGCCCTGACCTCGGATCTCAAGAACATCGAGACGGTGCGCCGGGAGGTGGGCATGGTGTTCCAGCACTTCAACCTCTTCCCCCATCTGACCGTGCTGGAGAACTGTTGCCTGGCGCCCATCTGGGTCAAGCAGTTGCCGCGCAAGGAGGCCGAGGAGATCGCCATGAACTTCCTGCGCCGGGTGCGGATCCCCGAACAGGCGCTCAAGTATCCGGGGCAGCTCTCCGGTGGCCAGCAGCAGCGGGTCGCCATCGCCCGCAGTCTGTGCATGAATCCCCAGGTCATGCTGTTTGACGAGCCGACGTCTGCATTGGATCCCGAGATGGTGCGGGAGGTGCTGGATGTGATGGTGGAGCTGGCCCACGAGGGGATGACCATGCTCTGCGTCACCCACGAGATGGGGTTTGCCAAGCAGGTGGCGGACAGGGTGATCTTCATGGACCGGGGGCAAATCATCGAAGAGAACGTGCCGGATCAGTTCTTTGACAACCCCCAGTCCGATCGGACCAAGCTCTTCCTCTCCCAGATCCTGCAGCACTGAGGCAGGGCACAACCTTCAGAAAAACAGCCCGCACGCTCGAATGAGCGGCGGGCAAATGTGTACATGGAAGTCGACGACAGACAGAAAGGAGTATGTCAGCCCGGCAACAGGGTGGTGGTGCGCAGATCGCGCACGGCCAGGTTGATCTGCCGGGCCAGGCTCAGCGCCTGATGACAGCTCAACGGCTTCACATCGATGATCCCCCCTTGAAACTCAAACCGCCCCAGTGCTTCAACCATGAAACTTCCATGATGGAAGCTCTTGATATAGCGAGCAATTTGACGGGGAGACCACTGCTTGAACACCTTCATGGCAAGAGACCCTGTTGTTTGGACAGGGCACACTATGCCGACGGACCGTGACACTGATGTGACACTTGATAAAGATTTGTATGAATCTGTCTTGTGATCGACTGGCGTGCAGCCCCGGCGTTGAAAAAGTAGTGAGAGTCCGGGTCCGGGGCCCGATATACTGCGGCCATTGCAGACATGACAAAGGTGCCGCACGTGGAGTGGGTGGACATAGTAGACGAGCAGGACAGGGTGATCGGGGTGGCCGAGCGCGCCAGGGTGCGTCAGGAAAACCTGCGCCATCGTGCCAGCTACATCCTGGTGCTGGATGAGGCTGAGCGCATCCTGGTGCAGCGGCGCACCCCGAGCAAGGATTTTTGCCCCGGCATGCTGGATGCCTGCGCCGGTGGCGTGGTGACCACGGGGGAGGCCATGGCCCTTTCCGCCCGGCGAGAGCTGGCCGAGGAGCTGGGGATCCGCGACGTGCCCCTGCAGGATTACGGCACCTTCTATGCCGAAGGGGAGGCGAGCTGCAGCCGCTACCGGGTCTGGGGCGGCCTGTTCAGTTGTCACTATCAGGGGCCGCTGCAACTGCAGGCCGAAGAGGTGAGCGAGGTGCACTGGATGAGCCTGGGCGAGATAGCCGATCGGGCGGACGAGTTCACGCCTGACTCCCTGCTCGCCATCGCCACCTGGCAGGCAAGGCGCCTGCCATCAGGCCAGAAATAGGGGCGACAGGCGTTCGCTCCCCGATCGCTTGGTTGCTGCTCGATGGACCCCTTCGCCTTCTGGTGGAATGGGGTAGACTGGGCCTCTTTGAACCACAGAAGGATGCGTCATCATGATCACGGTCGGTCAATCCCTGCCCGCAGGGGAATTTACCTTTATCACCGCCGAGGGCAAGCAGGTGAAGGATACCCAGGCCCTGTTTGCCGACAAGCGGGTGGTGCTCTTTGCGGTGCCCGGCGCCTTCACCCCCACCTGCTCCAACGCTCACCTGCCGGGCTACGTGGTGCTGGCCGATCAGTTCAAGGCCAAGGGGGTGGAACTGTGCTGTCTGTCGGTCAACGACGCCTTCGTGATGAAGGCGTGGCAAGAGGCCCAGAACGCCTCTGCCATCACCATGATGGCGGACGGTGACGGCAGCTGGACCCGGGCACTGGGTCTGGCCAAGGAGACCGGCGCCTTCGGCGGCGTGCGGGCCCAGCGTTTTGCCCTCATCGCCAACGACGGTGTGGTGGAGCGGCTCTTCGTGGAGGCGCCAGGCAAGTTCGAGGTGTCGGATGCCCAGAGCCTGCTGGCGGCGCTGTGAAAGATTAATCGGCGTTTGATTACACCTTGAAATAGCAAGCGACCCCGTTACACTGAGGCCGCGTTTGGATGGAGCCAGGCAACTTGCCTGGCTCTCGTGTTTGCCGTGGATGAGATAGAACAATATGACCCTGGCTTTTGTTGCCCTGATTGCCGGACTGGCGTTGCTGGTCTGGAGTGCCGACAAGTTCGTGGACGGCGCCGCCGCCACCGCCCGTTACGCCGGTATGCCGCCGCTGCTGATCGGCATGGTGATCATCGGTTTTGGTACCTCGGCCCCCGAGATGGTGGTCTCCGCGCTGGCGGCCTCCCAGGGCAATCCCGGGCTCGCGCTCGGCAATGCCTATGGCTCCAACATCACCAATATTGCCCTGATCCTGGGTCTGACCGCCCTGATCAGCCCCATTGCCGTCGCCTCCCAGGTGGTGCGCAAGGAGATCCCCATCCTGCTCGGCATCACCCTGCTCTCCGGCGCCCTGCTCATCGATGGCAATCTGGGCCGGATGGATGCCGCCATTCTGGGGGCTGTGTTCGCAGTGCTGATGGGCTGGTCCATCTGGGCCGGCATGAACGGCAAGGGGGATGCGCTGGATACTGATACTGAGGAGGACATCGTCTCCGAGGGCATGTCTCTCAAGAGCGCCATCCTCTGGCTCATCGTCGGCCTGGTGCTGCTGATCGGGGCTTCCCGTCTGCTGGTGTGGGGGGCGGTGACCATCGCCCAGGGCTTTGGCATCAGCGATCTGGTGATTGGCCTGACCATAGTTGCGGTGGGGACCTCCCTGCCGGAGCTGGCATCGTCCCTCATCGCCATTCGCAAGAACGAGCACGATCTGGCCCTTGGCAACGTGCTGGGTTCCAACCTGTTCAACACCCTGGCCGTGGTGGGCATCGCCGCCGGCATCCACCCGCTCGAGGTGGCGCCCGAAGTGCTTTCCCGCGACTGGAGCATCATGATGGGGCTGACCCTGTTGCTGCTGGTGATGTGTCTGGGCCGCAAGGGGCAGGGGCGCATCAACCGGCTGGAGGGGGGCGTGCTGCTCGCCTGCTTCGTCGCCTACACCGGCTGGCTGCTGACGAGCCAGTTCATCTAGTCTGGTGATGAAATGAAAGAGGGGACGCCGCGGCGTCCCCTCTTTTTTGTGCGCGGGTCCTGGTCTCAGGCCACGGCAACCAGCTTCTGCTTCTGGGCGCTGTCCAGGATCAGGATGCTCGCCTTGGGGAAGAAGTTGAAGGTGGAGGCGGAGGCCCAGGTGTAGGCCCCCATCACCCGACCCACCACCAGCTCGCCGATCTCGAGATCCGGCAGCATGATGCTGTCGCGGATGACGTCCACGCTGTCGCAGGTGGGGCCGGAGAGCACCGCATTGTGCAGTTCGCCGTGGGCATAGGGCGTGCTCACCGGGTAGGTAACGTGGTCGTAGAGCTGGCCGTTGTAGCTGCCGTAGAGACCGTCATCCAGGTAGTACCAGATCTTGTCGCCGCGGTGGGCCTTGCCCATCACGCTGGAAACCGAGGTCATGGCCGGCGCGCTGATGAAGCGGCCCGGCTCGGCAATCTTCTGCACCGTGGCGGGCAGCTTGGCCAGGGCCTCGCGGATCGGGGCGCAGAAACCGTCGATGTCGAACTCGCCGCCGTCATAGTCCACCGGAAAGCCGCCGCCGATGTCCAGCACCCAGGGCTTGAGCCCTAGCTCCCAGGCCTGCTCCATGATCTCGCGGCAGGCGTCGATGGCCTGCACGTGGCGACGGGCATGGGGCACCTGGGAGCCGACGTGGAATGACAGCCCCATCACCTTGATCCCCTTGGCCTGGGCCAGTTGCAGCAACGGCAGTGCCTGCTCCGGGGTGCAGCCGAACTTCTTGGAAAGATCGACCTTGGTCTCGGGGTTCGGGAAGCTGACCCGCAGCAGCAGTTTCACCTCGTCCTTGTAGGGCAGGAATTTCTCCAGCTCCAGCGGGTTGTCATAGACAAACACGGTGCAGCCGAATTCCAGGGCATAACGGATGTCGCTGTCGCGCTTGATGGGATGGGTATGGATGCAGCGCCCCGGGCGAACCCCTTGGCTGCGCACCAGATCCACTTCGCCATTGGTGGCCAGATCGAAACAGGCCCCCTCTTCCTTCAAGACAGAGACCACCGCCTCGTGGGGCAGGGGCTTGAGTGCATAATGCAAGCGCACATCGGGCAGGGCGGCCGCCAGGGCCCGATACTGTTTGCGGACGGCTGCCTTGTCGAGCAGCAGCAGGGGGGAGCCGAATTGTTCAACCAACTGACGGTAATCTTGTGCGACCAGGGTCTCGTTCATTCTCTTTTGAAAATCCTTAGGGGGCGTGATATGCCCAAGCCATATGCGATTGAACCGGCGACGGCCGGCTCAGGCGAGCGGTCCGGAGGGACCAACCAGGCACATTGCATAACTCCCTTGCGAAGTGCTTAGTTATGCGCGGGATTATCGGCTTATTGAGTTTGTGTGCAAGCATTTTGATTGGATATGTTGGCAAGTTTTTCTGGTCGAGACGAAACAGGCTCTTGATACGGGGAGCGTTCAGGGCCGTGATGGGGATCGCCCCCGAAGGGAGCTTGATAAGCTGTTGATAGTTAACGAACTAATAACATCAGGCCTGGGTGTTGCGGCCATGTAAAAAGGGGGCGCCGGGGCCAGGGAGTGCGAGACAGCTCACAGTTTTTGGATTACCATGCCCGCTTCCTAATCCAAACTAGTTCGGATGAAGGTAGCAGGAGAGCGATGGGCAACCATCCACCGAAGAAGTGAATCTTTCAGGTACCGGGCAACCGGTGTGGACTGCTACTGGACGATACTCTGGAGAGACCCGTTAGATCGGGCGCCGAAGGAGCAAGGCACCACGATTGCATCGCAATCTGGCGCCGGAAACTCTCAGGCAAAAGGACAGAGGGGATGGGATGGTTGTACCTGAGCTTGGAACTGTTCACAATCTGTCACGAGAGGTCGTCAGCAAGGTAAAGCGCCGCGCAGGAACCGGGGTGTATGTGAGTACATGAGCCTCTCGGTCCCACATAAGCGAGCTGCGCATGAGCCTTGATCACGGCCTCGCAGTAAGAGTGTGAACACATTCTTGGCCTGCATCCGATCGCCTCTGGCCGATCGCGACACCTATGGGAAGATCATCCTTCTCCTCCTTAATCGTTGTTTTTTAAGGAGGATGCATGTCATCAATTCAATCGGCGCTCGCCGCCATCGATAGCTTTATCTGGGGTCCCCCCCTGCTGATCCTGCTGGTCGGGACCGGTATCTATCTCACCCTGCGTCTGGGTCTGCTTCAGATCGTGCGTTTGCCGCTGGCCCTCAAGCTGGTCTTTGGCCGCGATCAGGGTCAGGGCAAGCAGGGGGATGTCTCCAGCTTCGGCGCCCTGTGCACCGCCCTCTCCGCCACCATCGGCACCGGCAACATCGTCGGGGTCGCCACCGCCATCAAGCTGGGCGGCCCCGGCGCCCTGTTCTGGATGTGGATGGCCGCCCTGTTCGGCATGGCCACCAAGTATGCCGAGTGCCTGCTGGCGGTGAAATATCGCCAGCAGGACGCCAACGGCCAGATGGCGGGTGGCCCCATGTACTATCTGGAGAAGGGGCTCGGCTCCAGGCCGCTCGCCAAGCTGTTTGCCCTGTTCGGCATCGGCGTCGCCTTCTTCGGCATCGGTACCTTCCCCCAGGTCAATGCCATCAGTGATGCCATGAGCCTCTCCTTCTCGGTACCTCGTGAAGTGACCGCCGTGGTGCTGACCCTGATCGTGGCGCTGGTGACCCTGGGGGGTATTCAGTCCATCTCCAGTGTGTCGAGCAAGGTGGTGCCCTTCATGGCCATCTTTTACATCGTCGCCTGTGCCGGGGTGCTGGTGAACAATGCAGGCGCCCTGCCCGATGCGGTCATGCTGGTGATCGGGAGCGCCTTCACCGGCCATGCGGCCACCGGCGGCTTCGTCGGCGCCGGCATCATGCTGGCGATCCAGTCCGGGGTGGCGCGCGGGGTCTTCTCCAACGAGTCGGGCCTGGGCTCGGCCCCCATCGCGGCGGCGGCGGCCAAGACCGATTCCTGCGTGGAGCAGGGGCTGGTCTCCATGACCGGTACCTTCATCGACACCATCATCATCTGCACCATGACCGGCCTGACGCTGGTGGTGACCGGGGTGTGGAGCGGCGATGTGAGCGGTGCGGCCATGACCAGTCTGGCCTTTGCCCAGGGGCTCGATGCCCACGTCGGCCAGTATCTGGTGAGCATCGGCCTGTTGTTCTTCGCCTTTACCACCATCCTTGGCTGGAACTACTACGGCGAGCGCTGCACCGAGTACCTGTTCGGGGTGAAGGCGATCAAACCCTACCGCCTCATCTATCTGGTGCTGGTGGCGAGCGGTGCCTTCCTCCATCTGGACCTGATCTGGCTCTTGGCCGACATCGTCAACGGCCTGATGGCGGTGCCCAACCTCATCGGCCTCATCGGCCTGCGCCACGTGGTGATTGCCGAGACCCGCGCCTACTTCAGCCGGGACCGGGATACGGAGTCCGAGCCCGAGCCGCAGACGGCCTGATGAGAAGCGGGCCTGCGGGGAGCCCTGTCACCGGGCCCCTGTCCATGGCGTCAACCGGGATCCGGGCTGGGATGGCAAAACCCGGGGCTTGATCCCGGATCCTCTGACAATATCTGTGCGAAATACGCAAAAGCCACGACGCTCATCGTGGCTTTTTTGCATTTTACGCAATGAATGGCGGCGCTTGTTGCCCCCAGGGGGTCAGGGGGAGGGAATATCTCCGGTGAGCCGCTGCGCCAGCGCTTCGCTCACCCGGCTCACCAGGGCCGCCTCATCCCCCTGCCAGCCAATGGCGTGGACCAGGGTGGTGGAGGTGCCCGGAGCAAAGCGCAGCTCGCCCCCGGCCAGTTCGTAGAAGCGGCTCGCCATCCGGGTGCCCTCGTCCACATCCCCCGCCACCAGCAGCATGGCCTGGGCCAGCACGGCGCCGTCGTGATCCCGGCCCGGCGCCAGCCAGCGCTGGGCGGTGCCGGTCACCTTGCGCCCCCCGATCACCAGGTTGTACTGGCCGTCGCAAAACGAGCCGGGTACGAAGTCGTAGCTGCCCGCAAGACCGTATTCCTCCAGCAGGGCGAGCAGGGGCGCCCCCAGCAGCCGGTAGTAGTGGGCCAGATCCGTGGTGGTGCGAGGCAGCATGAGGGAGAGGTTGAGGATGCCGGCGCCGTGGGGCACGGCGGTGCCGCCACTGTCGCGCACGAACACCGGCCAGCCCTCGGCGGCCAGCTGCTCGCAGGCGGCCTGATAGCGGGGCAAACGGGTGTCCTTGCGGGTGACGATGAGGCATTGGGGGCCCTGCCAGAGGAGGGCCCTGGGCTCGCCGTCACCGGCGCACTCCCGCAGCCAGCGCTGCTCCTCGGCCAGGATCTGGTCGGGTGTCTGGTGGGCGGGCGGCGGGGGCAGCAGGGTATAAGGCATGAAAGGCATCCTTTGGCAGAGGCTGCCAAGCACAGTACGCGCGGGGGCAAACAAGGTAAAGCCCCGCATGGCGGCAATGCTGTTCAGATAAGCACTTTTTTGACTGATTATTCATAAATTGGATTTGAGTTGAGGGGGCAAGGCTGTGTCCAGTCGATCTTCCTCCAGCCTTTATCCAGCGGGGCTTGCAATAGAAAGAGGGAGGCATCATGCCTCCCTCGATTTTTTGTCCTGATACTACGTGGACTGGAACTCAAATTCTCTTAAGTGAACAGCATTGCCGCATGGCGGGGCTTTGGTGCAAGGATGGCGGAGTGTCAGGCCTGTGCGGCGGCGCGCCTGGGCAGCAGCAGATTGAGCAGGATGGCGGTGAGGCCGCCGGTGGCGACGCCGTAGGAGAGCACGCTCCTGGCCAGCTCCGGCAGGTGTTGCAGCACCTCGGGCACCTGGGCCACTCCGAGGCCCATGGCGAGCGACACCGCCAGGATCATCAGGGCGCGGCGGTCCAGCTCCTCCCGGGAGATGATGCGCACCCCGGCGGCGGCGATGGTGCCGAACATGACGATGGTAGCGCCGCCGAGCACGGGTTCAGGTATTTGTTGCACCAGGCTCGCCACCGCCGGGAACAGGCCGAGCAGGGCCAGCATGGCGGCGATGAAGAGGCCGACATGGCGGCTGGCCACCCCGGTCAGCTGGATGACGCCGTTGTTCTGGGCGAAGGTGGACATGGGGAAGGTGGAGAAGACCGCCGCCAGCATGGAGTTGGCGCCATCGGCCAGCACGCCCCCCTTGATCCGCGCCATGTAGACAGGCCCTTCCAGCGGCTCGCCGGAGATGTCGGAAGTGGCGGTCATGTCGCCGATGGCCTCGAGCGCCGTTACCACGAAGATGATGGCGAGCGGCACGAACAGCTGCCAGTCAAAGCCCAGGCCGTAGTGGAGCGGAACAGGCACCATCAGCAGGGGGCCGTCGAAGGTGGGGGCGCTCACTTTGCCCAGCAGCAGTGCCACCGCATAGCCCGCCAGCATGGCGATCATGATGGCGGAGAGGCGCAGCCAGGGGTTGCGACTGCGCTGCATCAGCACGATCAGGCCGAGCACCAGCAGGGAGAGAAAGAGGTTGGTGTGACTGGCGAAGCTGCCGTCCGCCAGGGCGCCGTAGCCGCCCCCCATGCTGATGAGCCCTACCTTGATGAGGGTCAGGCCGATGAGCAATACCACGATGCCGGTCACCAGCGGGGTGATGATCCGTTTGACCAGGTGCAGGAAGCGGCTCATGACGACGATGGTGAGGGCCGCTGCCAGCATGGTGCCGAACAGGGTGCCCAGCAGATCGTCGGTGGGCATGGCCGCCTGCTTGAGGGCGAGGCCGGAGGCGATGATGGGGCCGAGGAAGTTGAAGCTGGTGCCCTGTACCGAGAGCAGGCCGGAACCGAGGGGGCCGAAACGGCGGGTCTGGATGAAGGAGGCGATGCCGGACATGACCAGGGACATGGAGACGATGTAGCGGGTGTCGTCGGCGGGGAGGCCGAGGGCATTGGCGATGATGAGGGGCGGGGTGATGATGGCGACAAACATGGCGAGCATATGCTGCAGGGCGGCGAACAGGGTCTGGGGCAGGGGGGGGACATCCTCGATGCCGTAGACCAGTTCGCTGTGGGCTCGCCTGGGGGGATGGGCTTCTCGGATGGCGCTTGGGGCGGCAGCCTGTTCCATAAATACCTCGAATGTGTGGGGGGAGGGGAGAAAATTGGGCGCTATTTTAGTGATTGGCATCGCGCTTTCCAGCGCTAATTGAGCGCAAACTCGTTTATTTCCTGATGGGTTGAAACGTTTTCCTGTGGCGATTAAGATCCGCCGGTTTGTGTGAGACCGATCCCTCACAAAGGGGAGGGAGGCTGATGCATCAGGATGGGGACGGTGTAGAATGAGCCCTCGGTTCGAAGATGGAGACTCTGGATGCTGAAGCTGTCGGAGTTCTGGAGTGCCCGCGCCCACTCCGAAGATTTTACCCTGACCCGGATGGGCTTCATGACGGTGCGGCTGCGGCTGCTCACCTGTCTGCTGATGGCGGGGCTCCCGAGCTGGGCTCTGGTGGACTGGCTGACCCTGCCAGCCATCCAGTTCGAGGCGCTGTTCCAGGTCAGGATCTTCTGCCTGCTGGCCCTCTCGCCCCTCATCCCCCTCTCTTATCTCATCCACTTCAAGCGCGAGCGCATGAAGCTGGCGCTGGGCTACCTGATGGCGGTGATGATGCTCTTCTCCCTCATCTGCCTGCACAGCTTCGGCGCGGATCAGGAGATGCAGGCGGGCTACATGGCCTTCCCCTATCTGCTCATCAGCCTGTTCGCCATCTTCCCCATTCCCCTCTCCCTCAGCCTGCAACTGGCGGGGGGCATTCTGGCCACCATGCTGGCGGGCAACTGGCTGCTGGTGGGCCAGCCCCTCTGGAGCGTGCAGACCCTCAACCAGGTCTGGCTGCTGGGGCTCTTTGCCATCGCCAGCGCCTGGGTGCAGTGCGGCCAGCTCAACATGCTGCTGCAACTCTATCGGGAGTCCACCACGGACGAGCTGACCGGCATGATGAACCGCCGCCTGCTGATGAAGCAGCTCGAGAAGGCGAGGGCCGCCATGATCCGCAAACAGGCCCCCTTCGCGGTGCTGCTGCTGGATCTGGACCGCTTCAAGCGCATCAACGACACCTTCGGCCATCTGGCGGGGGATGCGGTGCTCAAGGAGGTGGCGGCCACCCTGTCGGAGCAACTGGAGCCCGGCATGGTGCTCGGGCGTTACGGCGGGGAGGAGTTTGCCATCCTGTTGCCCGGTTGCACGGATCTGGCACAAGCCAAGCGGGTGGCGGAGCGGCTGCGGGTCGCGGTGGAGGCGAGGTTGGTGAAAAGCCCCACCTCCGACGAGCTGCTGGAGGTGACGGTGAGCATCGGTCTGACCCTGGCCCAGCGTGGCGAGGGGGTGGAGGATCTGCTCAACCGGGCGGACGAGTGCCTCTACATGGCCAAGATGGCGGGTCGCAACTGCGTGGTGGCCGAGGCCGGCAAACCCGCGGGCGATGCAGGGCGCACAAAAACGGATGCCGCCTGAGGGCGGCATCCGGTGATGACGGGGCTGGCGTCAGGCCAGGGTGTATTTGCCGGAGAGCTGCTGGGCCAGCAGCTTGAACATGTTGAACACCGCCATGGTCTTGCCGGTCGGGGTGCCGTCCTCAGCCAGGAAGAACTCCCCCTTGAACACCAGAATGTCCCCCTTCTGCTCCACCGAGTCGGCGCGCATGCCGTGGATGAAGTCCTCGTGTTCACGAATGATCTTGTTGGCCATCTCCAGCAGGGCAGTCTCGGTGATCCGCTCTTTTTGTGGTTGCATGCTCGTCTCCTTAAACGACTACTGGGCAGGGGCACAAGGGTCGGCATGGCCGGCGCACCCCGCCTCTGATTGAAGAGGGGGCCAGCATACTGCAAAGCGGGATTTTCTGTCATTGATATGACCCCGCATTTTCCCGCTTTGCGCTCTTCCCTTATCCCAGCACCAGATTGCGCAGCCAGCGCCGCTGGCGAATGCGGCGCTGCACCAGCAGCACCTTGGAGAGCTCCTCCAGCAGGACCACGGCCACCACCCAGGAGAGGGGCCAGCCCAGCAGGCTGACCGCCACCCAGGCCAGCGGCAGGCCGATGCACCACATGCCGACGATGTCGATGAAGATGCTGTAGTTGACGTCCCCCCCCGAGCGCAGCACCCCGACGATCCCCACCATGTTGAATACCTTGAGCAGCATGCCCAGACACATGATGGCGAGCACCTGGCCGGCCTCAGTCATCAGCTCGCCCGGCAGGTTGCCGACCCATTGCAGCAGGCTGCCCTGCATCAGCCAGACGGCGGTCCCCACGAGCAGGGCGCCGACGGGGGCCAGCAGCAGGAAGAGCTGGGAGTGCTGCCAGGCCTCGTCATACTCCTCTGCCCCGAGCCGGTGACCGAGCAGGGTGGAGCAGGCCACCGCCAGCCCGAAGAAGAGGGAGATGAGGATGCTCTCCAGCGTGCCGAGGGTGGTCATGATGGCCAGGGCGTCGGTGCCGAGGTGCGCGTAGAGGAAGCCGTAGAGCAGCATGCCGAAGGCCCAGAGCCCGTCGTGCAGCAACAGCGGCAGGGCGATCAGGGTGAAGCGCACCACCTCCTTGCGCTTGAAGGCGGCGAGCCAGTCTTGCTTGCGCGGGATGAGACGGGGCTCGGCACGCCACACATAGGCAAGCAGCAGCGCGGTCTGCAGCAGGCGCGACAGGGTGGTGCCCCAGGCGGAACCGGCTACTCCCATGGCCTCGGCGCCGAAATGGCCGAAGATGAGGGCATAGTTGAGGATGACGTTGGCGATGATGGCGATGATGCCGATACGGGTCGGCGCCGCGGCATTGCCCACCGAGCGCAGGGCCGACTCCAGGGGCACCACCACGGCGGTGCAGAGGATGGTGGCGCCGGTGATCATCAGGAACTCGTCGGCCAGCTCGCGCAGCGCGGGCTCCTGGCTGGCAAACCCGAGCACGCTGCCCGGTGAGAGCACATAGACGAGGGCAAAGGGCAGGCTTACCGTCAGGGCGCCCACCAGGGCCAGGGCCAGGGAGCGGCGCACCCCGGCCATCTCGCCACGGCCGAAATATTGTGCCGCCAACACCGAGACCCCGCCCGAGAGCCCCGCTATCACCAGCAGATTGAAGAAGAAGACCCGGTTGCCCAAGCCGACCGCCGCCACAGCCGTGGTGCCGAGCTGGCTCACCATCATGATGTCGATGAGGCCGAGCAGGGAGAACATCATGGATTGCAGCGAAACCGGCAGGGCCAGTCGCCACAGTCGCGTCATGAACTCGCGATCGGTGGTTTGTTTTAAAATCGCTTGCCAATAATTCATTTATGTTAACCGGGTTGGTAAAAATCAGGTTTTGTCGTGGGTATGATAGGGGTGATATCGGGAGGCTTCACTGTGAGCCTCTCTCGGCTTTCTTGTGCAAAACTATCCTGTTGAGGTGCTATGCCATTTATCAGCGAGTGTCTGGAAATCGCCCCGGCCTGCGAAGAGCGGATGCTGGGACGCGAAGGGCTGCCCCTGCTTGGGGAGGCGGGCGTCTTCCTGACCGGCCTCTCGACGATACGGGAGCACTACCTTATCCGCCGCAACCGACCGGAGTTTCACATCCTGATGGTGAGCCATGACGAGGGGGGCGCCCTGCTCACCGATGGCGGGGAGCAGCCCATCCCGGCGGGAGCCCTGGTCTTTCTCCCGGCCGCCGTGCCGGGGGGCCTCAGGCTGGTGGGGGAAGTCTGGCATACCAGCTGGATCCTGCTGGACGACGTGCCGCGCTGGCAGCATCTGCACCGGCTTGGCCATCGCATCTGGCAGGGGGAGGAGGGGGAGCAGCTCTACCACCTGCTCAGCCTGATGCAGGGGGAGGGAATACGTTCGCCGCTCCAGCCCCAGCTGCTGAGCCTGCTGCTGGCGCTCTTGGAGCGGACCCTGCAGGGGGAGGTGCGCGGCACGCCGGAGCTGCGGCTGCAGGCGCTGTTTCGGCGGGTGGAGGCACGTCTGGACGAGCCCTGGAGCGTGGCCCTGCTGGCCGACCAGATGGCCTGCTCGGTACCCCATCTGCACCGGCTCTGCCAGCAGGTGTTCGGCATGGGCCCCATGGCCTGGCTCACCGGACTTCGCATGAACAAGGCGCGCCAGTTGCTGCTCTACACCAACTGGCCGCTGGCCGAGCTGGCGGCCCGGGTCGGATACAGCGACGGCGCCAACTTTGCCAACCGTTTTCGGCGTCTGACGGGTCAGACTCCGGGGGCCTTTCGTCGACTGGGTCGCAAACCTTTCGCAAGGGAGGTGCAAACCCTTTGAAATTGTTGGCTCAAGCCCATAGGATCGACGGGCCACACAGTCAAGGTACAGATCCATGTTTGAAGATAATAATCAGAAACGTCCCCTCTACATTCCCTACGCAGGTCCAGCCCTGCTGGAGACGCCGCTGCTCAACAAGGGCAGCGCCTTCACCAGCGAAGAACGCAGCAGCTTCAACCTGGAAGGTCTGCTGCCCCAGAACATCGAAACCATCGAAGAGCAGGCAGAGCGTGCCTATCGCCAGTTCATGGCGTTTGGCAACGACATGGACAAGCACATCTATTTGCGCAACATCCAGGATACCAACGAAACGCTCTTCTACCGCCTGCTGAACAACCACCTCACCGAAATGCTGCCGGTCATCTACACCCCGACGGTCGGCAAGGCGTGCGAGGAGTTCTCCAACATCTATCGCCGCGCCCGCGGCCTCTTCATCTCCTATCCGGACAAGGACAGGATCGATGACATGCTGCAAAACGCCACCAAGCAGAACGTCAAGGTGATCGTGGTCACCGATGGCGAACGCATCCTGGGCCTCGGGGATCAGGGCATCGGCGGCATGGGCATTCCCATCGGCAAGCTCTCCCTCTACACCGCCTGTGGCGGCATCTCCCCGGCCTACTGCCTGCCGGTGGTGCTGGATGTGGGCACCAACAACCAGCAGCTGCTGAACGACCCCTTCTACATGGGGTGGCGCCATCCGCGCATCTCCGGCGAAGAGTACGACGAGTTCGTCGATGCCTTCATCCAGGCGGTCAAGCGCCGCTGGCCGGACATCCTGCTGCAGTTCGAGGATTTCGCCCAGGGCAATGCCACCCCGCTGCTCAACCGCTACAAGGATGAGCTGTGCTGCTTCAACGATGACATTCAGGGGACCGCCGCGGTGACCCTGGGCAGCCTCATCGCCGCCTGCAAGGCCTCCGGTGCCAAACTCTCCGAGAAGCGGGTCGCCTTCCTCGGGGCGGGCAGTGCCGGGTGTGGCATCGCCGAGCAGATCGTGGCGCAGATGAAGGCCGAAGGGCTGACCGACGCCGAGGCGCGGGGCCGGGTCTTCATGGTGGACCGATTCGGTCTCATCACCGACAAGATCCCCAACCAGCTCGACTTCCAGCGCAAGCTCTCCCAGCCAGTCGAGCGGATCAAGGAGTGGCCGGTGGGGGACAACATCTCCCTGCTGGAGGTGATGGAGCACGGTCGCCCGGACATCCTGATCGGGGTCTCCGGCCAGCCGGGTCTGTTTACCGAAGAGGTGGTCAAGACCATGCACAAGCACTGTGCCCGTCCCATCATCTTCCCGCTCTCCAACCCCACTTCCCGGGTGGAAGCCACCCCGGCGGATCTCATTCGCTGGACCGACGGCCAGGTGCTGGTCGCCACCGGCAGCCCGTTCGCACCGGTGGAGTACAAGGGCAAGCGCTACGTCATCGCCCAGTGCAACAACTCCTTCATCTTCCCGGGGATCGGCCTTGGGGTGATCGCCTCCGGTGCCAACCGGGTGACCGATGCTATGCTGATGTCGGCCAGCCGTGCCCTGGCGGATTGTTCACCCCTGGTGAAGGGGGAAGAGGGCTCCTTGCTGCCGGATCTGGCGGACATCCATCAGGTCTCCCGCTACATCGCCAAGATGGTGGCCAAGACCGCCATGTTGCAGGGCAAGGCGGTGCAGACCCCCGATGATGTGATCGATCAGGCCATCGAGGCGAACTTCTGGCGTCCCGAGTACCGCCGCTATCGTCGTACTTCCTTCTGATCCCAAGGGGACAGACATGCAGAAGGGATGCCTCGGCATCCCTTTTTTGTGCACGGCGGTGAAGGAAGAGGAGGTTATTGTGCCGGTTGCTCGGCGGGGGCGGGCTCGGCAGGATTGCTGACGCCGGTGACCCGGATTTCGACCCGGCGATCCGGGGCCAGGCAGTCGATGAGGGCGGCCCTGGCCTTGATGGCATCACACTGGGTGCCGGTGACCGGGTTGCTCTCGCCGTTGCCCTGGATGCTCACCTTGTCTGCGGGCAGCCCCTTGCCAATCAGGAAGTTGGCGACCGTGCTTGCACGGGCCTCCGACAGTGCCTGGTTGTTGGCATCCGAGCCGATGCGATCCGTGTAGCCCATCACCACGGCGCTGCCATCCTTGGGTTTGACGTCGACGATCTGCTGGTAGAGGGCGTCGAGTGCCTGCATCCCCTCCGGTTTGAGCTCCGCCTTGCCAAAGGCAAACAGCACATCCGAACTCAGGTTGAAGGTCTGATCCACCGGCTCGGGAGCCGGGGGCGGCGGTGCCACAACCAGAGGCGCGGCCACCGGCACTGCGGCGACGGTGCGATTGGGGTGAAGCACCAGCTCGATGGTGGCGGTACTGATGTCGCTGACCCAGCGTTTGGTACCGCTGCCCACCTTGTCGTTGTCAGGATCGTCCCCGACTCGCACCATGTAGCGGTAGCGGGTCTGGATGTCTACCCAGTCGCTCAGTCTGGCGGTCAGGCCCAGACCCGCCAGGGGAGCCAGATTGTCATCCCCCCCGTTGACGGAGTCGACGTGATAGAGATAACCGCCCCTTCGGCAAAGACAGAGAAGATGTCCCCCAGGGGCAAACGGCCAATGACCGACAGGGTGGCCCCCTTGCTGTTGAAGTCCTGGCCGGCGATATCCCAGTCACCGGTGGAGAGGTAGCCGAGCTCTGCCCCCAGATTCTCGTTGTAGTTGTAGCCGACAAAGGCGTTGATGGCGGTCGCGTCCTTGCCGACGTCCTGGCTGAAATCATCGATGTCATGGGCAAAGGCCCAGCCACCCCCAGCCCCCACATACCAGTCGTGAACAGGTGCCGCCTGGGCGGCACTCGTCGCCAATGCCAATGCAATCCACACAGGTTTCAGTCTTATGTTCATCGCGTATCCTCGTCGATGTTGGGTGTTATAGGGCTCCCAGCCCTTTGCTATGTATAGCCAACATTATGTATAGGCGATGTGAGCGCTTTAACCATTTAAGTGACGCATCTGTATGGAGAATCGGTGGGGCAGGCTGGTGGGCGGCCCGCGTTGGCGGTGCCGTCCGGGCATTAAAAAAGGGGCCGGAATGGCCCCTTTTTGCAACAGGTGGTTGTCCCCTTATTGCTGCACTTCCTTTACGCCGGTGACGCGCACTTCGACGCGGCGATCCGGTGCCAGGCAGGCGATCAGCTGAGCCTTGGCCTTGATGCCGTCACACTGGGTGCCGGTGACCGGGTTGGCTTCACCACGACCTTCGATGGAAACCTTGCCAGCCGGCAGACCCTTGCCAACCAGGAAGTCGGCCACGGTGCGGGCACGGGCTTCAGACAGCTTCAGGTTGTAGGCATCGGAGCCGATGCGGTCGGTGTAACCCACCACCACGGCGCTGCCATCTTTCGGCTGGACGTCGACGATCTGCTGATACAGGGTGTTGAGCGCAGCAGCCCCTTCCGGCTTCAGGGTGGATTTGCCGAAGGCAAACAGCACGTCCGAGCTCAGGGAGAAGTTCTTGTCGACCATGACGGGCTCGGGAACCGGCTCGGGAGCCGGTGCCGGGGCCGGTGCCACATAGGTGGTGCGGTTCGGGTGCATCACCAGTTCCAGGGTGGCGACGCTCATGTCGGTTTTCCAGGTTTTCTGATCGTCACCCAGATCCCACATGTAGCGGTAGCGGGCCTGCAGGTCGATAAGGTCGGAGAGCTTGGCAGTCAGACCCAGACCCGCCAGCGGCGAGGTGCCGTTGTCGCTCTGGCCGTTGCCGTTGACGTGGTTGAAGTAGGCACCCCCTTCGGCGAAGACGGAGAAGATGTCATTCATGGGCAGGCGTGCGATACCGGACAGGGTGGCACCCTGGGTCTTGAAGTCGACGCCATCGACGCCAGCCTTGCCGGCATAGAGATAGCCGAGCTCGGCGGCAAAGTTCTCGGTGAAGTTGTAACCGCCGAACAGGGAGAGCGCGGTGGCGTCCTTGTCAGCATCCTGGCCGAAGGTATCCAGGTCGTGGCCATAGGCCCAACCTGCACCCATACCCGTGTACCAGTCGTCGGCCGCCTGAGCGGTGGTGGTTCCCATGGCTGCAATGGCCAGAGCAATCAGGGTTGGTGCCATTTTCATTTTCATCGTTTTATCCTCGTTGAGTTGCCGTGCTATGGGCGTACTGCGCACTCTTTGTTATACCGGTCGCAGATGACACTTCATGTGCGACACCGTGAGCGGATCACGGACGGCTTGAATAAAAAATGGATGGAAACCTGGATTCTCATGAAGCTGTTTCTCCATGGACAACTAACCGGGCACTGAGCACTTTTAATAGTTCATCCAATGTCTTACAAGCGTTGCTACTGTATTCTTTTGAATCAGCGTGATCAAGTTTCTGCACAGATATGCAGCGCCGACACCGGTGTCGCGGGGCCGCAATACGGGGGTAAAGGGGAGAAAGGTGAGACAGAGAGTGTCGCTGGGGGGAGGAGAGAGACAGCAAAAGGGGATGCCGTGGCATCCCCTTTTTTACGTTACCTGAGCGAAGTCAGATTACTTTTGAACTTCTTGTACGCCGGATACGCGAACTTCTACGCGACGGTCCGGAGCCAGGCAGGAGATCAGCTGAGCCTTGGCCTTGACGCCGTCACACTTGGTGCCGGTGACCGGGTTGGCTTTGCCGCGACCTTCGATGGCAACCTTGCTGGCAGCCATACCCTTGCTGACCAGGAAGTTGGCAACGGTGCGGGCACGAGCTTCAGACAGCTTCTGGTTGTAAGCGTCGGAACCGATACGGTCGGTGTAACCAACAACAACGGCGTTGCCGTCTTTCGGCTGGAACTCAACGATTTGCTGGTACAGAGCGTTCAGGGCTTGCACGCCTTCGGCCTTCAGGCTGTCTTTGCCAAAGGCGAACAGCACGTCGGAGTTCAGGGCGAAGTTCTTCTCAACGATTTGCGGAGCCGGGGCCGGTGCTTCTTCAACAACCGGGGCCGGAGCAGGCGCTACGTAGGAAGTACGGAACGGATGCCATACAGCTTCCATGGTAAAGATGCTCTGCTTACCTGGGTAGTTCACGTTATTATCAATGGCGGTGCTGCCATCGGCATCAGCAACGTCCCACATATAACGATAACGACCTTGCAGATCCCAAGAGTCATTCAGTTTGTAGGTCAGGCCAGTACCAACCATTGGGGAAACTTGGCTGTTGCTGGTTTCCAGACCGTGAATATGTGCCCAGTTAGCACCTACTTCACCAAACAGGGAGAAATCATTACCCAAAGGCAGACGGCCAATAGCGGACAAAGTTACACCTTGGCTCTGATAGGGAGTGCCATCGGTGCTACCACGACCATTGTAGTTGTAACCTAGTTCGGTGCCAAAGTATTCGTTGAAGTTGTAACCGGCAAATGCATTGGTAGCCAAAGCGTCTTCGGTACCATCTTTGGCGGAATTATCCAGGCCATGGAAGTGAGCGGCACCAAGGCCAGCACCGAAGTAGAAATCATCGGCGGCTTGTGCTGCAGTTGCACCCATGGCAGCCATGGCGATGGCGATCAGGGAAGGAGCCATTTTCATCATAAAATTATCCTCGTTGAGATGGCACGTTATTCACGTGCTTCGCACTTTGTAATTTATTTAAGCTGCTGGCTCTGTCGCGACCAACTTGCGTTGGAGCAAACAGGGATCCTAGATCCATCCAGGAGGCACGTATCTGGGTGCACAAGTGCGCGGGTTGCACTGTCGACAATGCATACTCCGCCACGAACAGCCGACGTCATTCCGATGACGTGGCGCATTTTATGCCCATTTCAAAACATGATCAAGCTCACAGATAAGGGATGGGGCAAATTGTGTCGTAGGGATAACTGGCTGTTTCTTGGGATTTATTAGTGATCCAAGTAGGCGCGATGCAGTTTCTTCTCAAGCTTCATATAAGCCTCAGCCCAAGCGTGCCGCAGGGTGGCGTCACCCGCCCTGACCGAGAGGACAGCAAGATAGTCCGCCTCAGTTGCTTCGCACAGCAAGGGTGTGAAACTGAGCAAGAAGTGACGGGCGAGGTAGGGATCGAGAGGCCAGATGTTGAGGATGGCCCGCGCCACGGGCTGGACGGCGGTGGAGCAGATGAAGTGCCGATGACCCGCTTCCAGCCATTGGGCCATCTCGGCGAGGCTTTCTTCCGGCACGATGCCGCCATCGCCTTTCTCCCTGGCCAGCGTCATCGTGTGACCATTGCCCAGTGCCAGGGTGCCGTTTTCTGCCACGACGCCGTCGTGGCTGCGCAGGGGAAGCGTCGTCTGGCCTTCAAGATAGAGGCTGCAGCTGTCCGGGAGGGCCGCCAGCACGGTGGCGGCGTCCCCCTGCATGGCCATGGGCAGCCAGAACGCTTCGGCCCGGGTCTGCAGACCCTGGGCGAGCTGACGGGGGAGGGAGTCCGGGTCGGAATGAAGACGGGAAATGATGCCGGGAAATGCCATGTTGATGACTCTCTTGGAAATAACCGGCGAATTATACGAGGGATGGCCGGGCAACAAGAAAGGTTTCTTTTCGAGACTGTTTACCTGAGGCGACGCAGCGATTACCATCCCCGAGGTTTGTGAAGGGTTGTCGTCGAAAGACGCTGATTATAGATAGAGGCTCGACCATAACGAGTCCGTTCAAAACTGATACACTTGACTACGAGTCGTCGCGAAAAATAAAGGTGGAGTCAATCCGCCGAACGGAGTATGGAACACATGAATTCAAATATCGTAACTGTTGGCAAGAAGATCCGTCAGATCCGCGAAGCGGTAGGCCTGAGCCGTCCCAAGTTTGCCGATCTGCTGGGCGTCCCCCCAACCACCCTGAAGAACTATGAACTGGGTTACCGTGAAGTCGGAGGCGCCTTCCTGGTTGCACTGGCCCACCACCCCGATCTGCACAAGTTCACCCTCTGGCTGCTGGCTGACAAGAAAGTCGCCGAAATCGGCCAGATCGGTCCGGACGATATTGCCAAGGCTTGATTTAGTTCAACCTTGATAAAAATGCCGCCCTCGAGGCGGCATTTTTTATTTATCAAAATGGATGATTATTTAATTAAATAATGCGTTGTGTGCGGTCAACGGCGATTTTCACTAAATCATCTTGTCGGGCTGGATTAATCCACGGAACACTCCGACCCTTTTAATTCAGGCGGTGATCCACACAGCGAGACAACGATGAGCCAATCCATTACCAAAGCCAGAGATGGGTTTACCAGCACCTTTGGCGTGCTGGCCGCGACTCTGGGGTCTGCCGTCGGGCTCGGGAATATCTGGAAGTTTCCCTATCTGACCGGTGAGAACGGTGGCGCCGGTTTTCTGCTGGTCTATGTCATCGCCACCCTGCTGGTGGGATTGCCGGTGATGATCTCCGAGATCATGCTGGGGCGCGAGGCCAGGACGGATGCGGTCAGCGGGCTCATCAAGCTGGCTCCAAAGGGGCAGCCCTGGTGGCTGATCGCCGCCATGGGGGTGAGCGCGGCCTTCCTCATCATGTCGTTCTACTCCGAGGTGGCGGCCTGGGTGTTTGCCTACATCTTCAAGGCGGCCAGCGGCGAGATCCTCTCCACCGATCCCGCCTTCACGGGTGCTGCCTTCAATTCACTCATCACGGATCCCTTGCAGAGTCTGCTCTGGCAGTGGCTGGTGCTGGCCCTGATGGGGGGGATCTTGCTGATGGGGGTCTCCAGGGGGATCGAAGCGGTCACCAAGCGGTTGATGCCACTGCTCTTCATCCTGCTGCTGGTGATAGGCGTGCGCAGCCTGACTCTGCCCGGGGCGAGCGAAGGACTGCATTTCCTGTTCTCGCCGGATTTCTCCAAGGTGACCGCAGGCGTCGTGCTGACGGCCATGGGGCTGGCGTTCTTCAAGCTCTCCATCGGGATGGGTTGCATGATGACCTATGGCAGCTACTTTCGGGACGATCAGCACATCCCTCTCACCACGGTACGGGTGATGTGCGCGGATCTCTTCGTCTCCATGCTGGCGGGGATCGCCATCTTCCCGGCGGTGTTTGCCTTTGGCTTCGAGCCGAGCGCAGGCGCCTCCCTGCTGTTCATCACCATACCCGCGGTCTTTGCCAGCATCCCCTTCGGCCACCTCTTCATGGTGCTCTTCTTCGTGCTCTCCGCCATCGCAGCCACCGGGGCCATGCTCTCCATCCTGGAGGTGCCAGTCTCGGTGCTCTCCGAGCGCTTTCACATGAGCCGCACAAGGGCGACCCTGATCAACCTGCTGGTGCTGGGGGCGGTCGGCTCGACCTGTGCGCTCTCGAGCAGCACGCTGGCGGATGTGCAGGTTGACGGGAAAACCTTCTTCGATCTGTTCGACTTCGTCTCTTCCAACGTGCTGATGCCCCTTGGCAGCATCTTCCTCTGCCTCTTTGTGGGCTGGGTCTGGGGCTTCGAGCGGATGACGACGGCGCTGACCAATGGAGGCAAGCTGGCGCTGCCCATCCTCAGGCCCCTGTTTTTCATCCGACATTCCGCACCTGATTTAGGAATAAATTTGCCGATAGCGCTCACCCAATACCTCCAAAATGATCTGCTGGTCTCCTGTTAGCTCCGTTACTTGTGGCGGAGCTTCTCCCAGTCGATATTCATG
>NZ_JABERS010000044.1:0-32014 GCF_013168745.1 Aeromonas sp. TW 6
GGTGGTAGGATAGGCATCAACTCAGTCCTTTGGGTGTGGCTTGTTTTGTTTAGCGACTAATCAGATCGCACAAACTGGACTGAGTTCCCTTCCTCCGGTGATCTACTATTCGGAACAGCTATTTAGGTTGCTTTGTTGAAAAATTATTCTCCGGTAGTGCCAAGACTGAAATCTTCGCGGTCTTTCGTCAGATGCGGGTTATAGAAGGGATCCCGCTCCAGATGTTTACCCCACTTGGATTTCATAAAGTTCACTTCCTTGGTAAAGCGAGCCATTTTCTCTGGGGAATCTTCAGCGCCACGGCTAATAGACTCATAGTGATAGAGCTCGGCATAGGGAGTCCAGAGGTTACGATAACCCGCCTCACGTACTTTTAGGCAGAAATCCACGTCGTTAAAGGCAACCTGCAGGTTCTCTTCATCGAGACCTGATACTTGCTCAAATATGTCCTTACGGATGAGCAGACAAGCCGCCGTGACTGCAGACAGTGTCTGAACCAGCGATAAACGATGGAAATAGCCTGGATGATTGCGTGGGAAATGCTTGTGTGAATGGCCTGCTACACCACCCAAACTGACAATGACACCGGCATGTTGCAGGGTGTCGTTGCTGTAATAGAGCTTGGCCCCCACACAGCCGATCTCCGGCCGCAGGCAGTGGCTGACCATCTCGCCCAACCACTCCGGGCTGATCACCTCGACATCATTGTTGACCAGACCAATGATGGTTCCCTTGGCATGGCTGGCACCAAAGTTGTTGATGGCCGAGTAGTTGAAGGGGTGGTCATAACGCAATACCTTGACCCGACTGTCTTCGCGCTGGATACGGGCAAAGAAGTCGAGGGTCTCCTGCTCGACGCTGCCATTATCGAGGATCAGGATCTCGAAGTGGGTGTAGGTACTGCGTTCCAGGATGCTGCGTACTGCGGTTTCGGTCAGGGCGCGGCGGTCCCGAGTGGGGATCAGCAGGCTGACCAGAGGGGCTGGCTCGGGGATGGGGTAGCGTACCCGATAGGTGTTGGGCACCAGCCCCGCTTCCACCCTGACACCGGGTTGCTGGCCCGCGAAATAGTCGTGCAGCGCCTGGAGGCCTGCATCTGTGGTGTAACTCTTCTCACCGGAGGCAAGGGCCGTGGAGCCCTCTATGGTGCGCCAGTGATAGAGCACGCGGGGGATATGGACTATCTGCGCTGCCGTCACATGGGGCAGGCAGCGCAGCAGCAGATCCTGATCCTGGCTGCCCTCGACGCCAAGGCGGAATCCGCCTATCTGTTGCAGCAGTGAGCGGCGATAGACCCCGAGGTGAGAGACATAGTTTTGCGAGAAGAACAGGTCCGGGTTCCAGTCGCTCTTGAAGTGGGGATCAAAGCGTTCGCCGCGACCATTGAGCTTGTCTTCGTCACTGTAGAGGATCTGGGTATCGGTTTTTTCGCAAATGGCCTGAGCCATAAACAGCAGGGCGTGTTCCGGCAGGGCATCATCATGATCCAACAGTGCTACGAAATCGCCCTTGGCAATCTCCAGGGCGCTATTGGAGGCCGCAGAGATATGGCCATTCTGCTCGCGGTAGATAACCTTGATACGGCTGTCTTTGGCCTCATACTCGCGCAGTACCCGCTGCACATGGGCCTTTGGCGAGCGATCATCTGCAATACAAAGTTCCCAGTGGGGATAGCTTTGCGCCAAGACGGAGTCCAGGCAGGCACGCAGGTAGATTTCGGCCGGGTTATAGACCGGCATCACCACAGAAATCAGCGGGGGAGTAAGCAGATTAGATAAATATGCTGCAACCTCACTCTTCGTTGGTAGACCCGGTGTTTCTACCATATCTATCCACTCATCATAGTTCAGCGTGGGTTGAGAATAATTGAATGTTTCTTGATAATTTTTATAAAGGGCATGCAGGTCGCATTCTCCTTCCTTTATTTTTATCGCTTCCACAATCTCATTTTTATTTAAACCTTGAAACTCATCGTGAGCATCAATTAGTCGAGATACAAGGGCATCGTCCAGTTGTCCATCTGCAACCGGGAAAATACTGAACTCACTTAATGAAAATTTACCTTTGCGCTCCATAGGATCAAAGCGCAGGTGATGCAAGGTGCTATCGAGATAAAATATCCTTGAGGATAATTGGTTAGTCACATAGGGCATAACAACAGAATCACTTTCGTTGAACCCCCTGCCTACATCCAGATACAGCTTGCTGAGGCCACGCTGACCTTGACTATGAATTGTCAGTTTGAATTCATACCAACCTGGCTGGAAGGCTGGCCATTGTCCTAGATCGATAATAAAAAAGGGATCCAACCCTTCCGAATGCCAGCCGTATTGGGTCCCACTATCGATAGATAGTTGATTGAGGGCTTGATAGGGCAGTGCAATAGCTTGAGTGGGTAGTGGTTGCGGTGTGGTCATTCCCCAATCGGAACAAGGTTGACGACCCAATAACCGCCCATAACGTTTGAAATGTTCACGCGCTGGCATGCCGGTAAGGCGTACGTCCAGATATGTATGCAAATACCAGTGTTCATCGAAATGAGCTAATGCATCGTCGTTATAGTGTTGGGTCGTCATTTATTTTTATATTTCCGAGTTTATCAGTATGTCGGTAGGCAGTGACGCTGTTCGGCTTGCCCATGCATGATGTAGTGAATAAGGGGATTGATGGCGCTCTGCGCCACATCTGGATAGGTATCAATATACCAGCGAGTGTCAAATACGGAACTAGGGTTGTAGCCTTGTTCGGCACCTATTTCCAAGTAGTGTTCAATGGCTGAGAGCGAGCTGATTGCGACTTCCGGGTAGTGTTCACAGTACCAGCGCTCATCAAACAAGCCAGAGTTGGCAATGCGCTCGATAGTGCTTGTGCTGTTGGTGCTAGGCTCACCTTTGTCCTTGAAAGTTCGAGCAATGGCCCGGACGGGAGCCGTCAGCTTCCAGGAAACACTTCTCTTGAGTCGCTGAGCTCGTTCCCTTGCTTGTTGCAGTTGTTGCTCTTTGCTCTCCAGCTCCCGGGTCAGGCTTTCGGCATGGCGGGTCATCAGTGCCAGCTCATGGAAACGTTCCGCAACACTGGCTTCCAGCACCAGACGATGCTCAGTCAGCGCTGAGTTTTGTTGTTGCAGTTGCTTCAGCTCGTTTTGATGAAGCAGTGCTGCTGCATGTAGCCTCTGACGGCTGTCGATCAGCTCACGCTCAATCTGCTTGTGCTGCGATACTAAAGTATCTCGTTCACATTGAAGCTGCGTTTGCACATGGGCCGTTTCTCTGAGCTGCTCGAGTGCTTGGGCCAGTTGTTGCGAGAGTTCGGCATTCTTGGTCTCAAGTTGGTGCTGAGTATTGAGCGCCATATCTCGTTCCTGTGCAAGACGCGCTTGGTGTGTCTTGGCATCAGTTAACTGGTTATTCAGGTCAGCTTGCAGGGCTTTCAGTGCACTTTGTTGGGCGTCAAACTTTTGTTCCCGTGCTTGGGCCAGCTGCTGCGAGAGTGTTGCGTTGTTTATTTCAAGTTGGCGCCGAGCGTGAAGTGCCAAATCTCGTTCCTGTTCAAGGCGCGCTTGGTTTGTCTTGGCTTCAGCTTGCAGGGTTTTCAATGCACCTTGTTGTGCGTCAAACTTGTGCTCTTGTGCTTGATATTCTGCAAGCTTGGCATGAAGGGCCTCGATCTCCTGAGAGAGTTCGGCATTCTTGGTCTCAAGTTGGTGCTGAGTATTGAGCGCCATATCTCGTTCCTGTGCAAGACGCGCTTGGTGTGTCTTGGCATCAGTTAACTGGTTATTCAGGTCAGCTTGCAGGGCTTTCAGTGCACTTTGTTGGGCGTCAAACTTTTGTTCCCGTGCTTGGGCCAGCTGCTGCGAGAGTGTTGCGTTGTTTATTTCAAGTTGGCGCCGAGCGTGAAGTGCCAAATCTCGTTCCTGTTCAAGGCGCGCTTGGTTTGTCTTGGCTTCAGCTTGCAGGGTTTTCAATGCACCTTGTTGTGCGTCAAACTTGTGCTCTTGTGCTTGATATTCTGCAAGCTTGGCATGAAGGGCCTCGATCTCCTGATGTTGCGAATTAATCCGTGCGGTGATATGTCCCCGTTCAAGGGCATGTTGCTCCTGCTCGTATATCAGGGCTTCCTTATATTCACTAGCCTGTCTGTCCATTTTCTGCTGGAGTTCAAACGTGGCTCTACTATCACAGCATACTTTGCCTAAGCGGGAAAAAATGTCTTTAGCTTGCTGCAAAGTGGAGGGCTTGGAAGAGAGTCTATATAGAGCTTGCATGGAAGTATGCTGCTTGTTCCCGACGCCTATGACACCAAGGCCATTGCCGTGAGCAAATTCAAAGTGAGGGTAGATTGCTTTAAGCTCGTTAAAAAATCTGAAAACACCAAAGCCTCGTGTTCTGATATTGGTGTCATGCATGATGACTACTGCGCTTGGAGAGAGTTTTGGTAACCAGTTTTCAAAAGTTTGACGCACCGCATCAAGCGTATGTAACCCATCGATATGTAGCAGGTCAATACTCCCTTCCTCGAAATGTTCTAATGCTTGTTCAGGGATGCTACGCATTAATGTGGAGAAGCTGAAATAATTCTCTTTGTTATGAATCGAAACTTGAGAATAGGCATCTTCATAATTCTCACTTGAATGTTCGGCCCCACTCCAAGTATTGATAGAAAAGCATTGAGTATCAAGTTCAAGATTAGCCACAGCTTGGCAGAAAGAAAAATAGGAACTGCCATCATTGGTGCCGATTTCAACAATCTTTCGGGGTTGAAGTGCATCCACCAGCCAGAATGCAAACGGAATGTGCTCTAGCCATTCAGAATGGGCTAAATAAATAGGGTCCCAGAAAATATTTTTTTTAAAAATAAAGTCAAGCTCGATGTGAAGTTGAGATTCTCGCGACTTCATTTGATTGGCAATATTTCGATATTTTTTTTGGTTATCCATATTCCCTCTCGGATACATGAGGATGATTTAAATGACGGTGATGCAGTTTCTTTTGGACTTTATTTTAAATGCTTATTTGTTACATGTTGGCGATGTAAGCAAGCTGAGTCATGAAATAAAAGTCATATCCATCTAACCTCAGTGGCGAGATACCATTTTCATAACATAATAATAATGGTGTTGTAGGATGCTGTAACATTATAACTACTCATGTTGAAATAATTAAAAGCAAGTTAATAGTCTTTGGTATTATCAGCGATACCTAATATTTCACATATTAATCCTGATGCTCACGCAAGGTAGCAAGACCCATGACGATCAATCCATAGAAGAGAATCAGCAGCACACTCACTGTGGCCAAGTTGTAGAGACGGCGAGGGTATTCCGCATCCTGGGCCAGGCTCGGTTGACTGATGACCAGCAGGTGCTTGAGCTTGCGATAGGCCTCTATCCTGGCCTGTTCCAAGCTGATAAGGCCCGTCTTGTAGAGATCTGCCGCCAGGGTGGCCTGGGTTTGCACATCCATGTAACCGGCGGTTATCTCGTTCATGGCCTCTTTATCTTGGCCGGTGAGCTTGGCACGCTCCTGCTCCAGTTGCCTGTTGAGAGCATCGACGCGGCTCTGCACCGAGATGACGCCGGGGGCGCTCTCTCTCATATAGCTGCGCAGTTGTTTGAGCTGCGCCTGCTGGTTCACCAACTCTGCCTCGATCTGGCTGACTACCCCGAGACGTGCGCTACTGGTGGATTCCGGGCTGATGAGTTGGTGACTGTTTTGAAACGCCAGCACCTTGGCCTTCTCATCCTGTAGTCGTTGATAGGCACGATCGACCTCTTGTTCGACAAAAGCTAGTTGTTCCAGTGCCACCTGATGTCCCAGCTTGTTGATAAAGCGCTCGGACTCTTTGAGCATCAGCCCCACCACCTGCTGGCCATATTCGGGATCAAACGCCTGCAATTCGATGGTGAGCACGCCCGACAGCTCATCCAGTCGCAGCGTCAGGTGTTTGCGGTAGTATTCGATGAAGTCTTCCCGGCTGACATCCTGTGGCAGGCGGGAGAAATAGTCGGCCTGGTTGCTCTGGTAATGGGACTTGAGGCCGAGCTCTTTATCCAGCTTGGCCAGCAGATCCCAGGATTTCAGGTACTCCTGGATCAGCAGCACATCCTGGTGATTGCTGCCACCCAGCCCCAGCATAGAGAGGGCATCTGGCAGCATCTTGATCTGGTCCGCCTGCTTGATCATCAACTCTGCCCGGCTCACATAGCGGTCAGAGGCGATGACCCCCAGATAGAGGGCGGCGATGGTAAAGCAGGCCAGTACCCAGAGAAAGCTACCGAGCTTGAGGCTCTGCTGCCAGGAGCGGTGGGCAATCTGAAAACCGCTGGAGTCGATAAAAAAGCGCTTTGGCTCATTGCCGAGCTTGCGCAGTTTGCGCGCGAAGCGGGATGGTCTTTCGGAACGGATAGGTTGAGTCATGATGGATGCAGCTTGTTAGAGATTCTGATAAATGCGGATGGCATCGTCGATATTGTCGAAAACTTCCAATGTACTATTGCGCAGCAAGATGCCCATGTCGCACTGCTGGCGCAGGTTTTTCATGTCGTGAGACACCATGATAAGGCTCGCGGTCTCGCGCTTTTGATTGAAGGTATCGATGCACTTCTGCTTGAAGCGGGCATCCCCCACCGATGTAATTTCGTCGGTCAGATAAATATCAAAATCAAAGGCCATGCTGACGGCAAAGGAGAACTTGGACTTCATGCCGCTGGAGTAGGTTTTTATTGGCAGCTCGAAGTGCTGGCCGATTTCGGAGAACTCCTTGACCCACTCCTCCACGGCACGGCTATCGTGCACCCCGTGGATACGGCAGACGAAGCGGGTGTTCTCCCGCCCTGTCATGCTCCCTTGAAATCCGCCGCCAAGGGCCAGCGGCCAGGAGACACGGCAAAGACGGGTCACCTTGCCCTGATTGGGCGTATCCATGCCCCCCAACAGGCGAAGCAGGGTGGATTTGCCCGCCCCGTTGACCCCCAGAATACCGATGTTGCGATTTTGCGGCAGTGTGATGCTCACATCTCGCAGCACATAGTTGCGGCCAAACTTGGTGGGGTAATACTTAGAGACATTGTCGAGGATGATCATGTTATTCCGCACTCATGGGCGATCAACTGGCGATCAGCCGGCGATGATTCAGGCGATAGCAGCTCATGGCAAAGGTAAGTAGCAGCAAGGTGACGCTAGCGAAATAGGCCCAACTGACACTGGGGCTGCTGTACCCCGCGATCCAGCCGCTGCGTATTAATTCGAGGGCATGCACCAGCGGGTTCCACAAAAACCAGTGCTGGTACTGCACCGGAATGGCCGCCAGTGGATACATCACGCAAGAGATAAACATCAGCGGCATCATCAGCAGGTCAAGAAACTTGTTTGCTTCCTGGAATAGCTTGCCGATGACGCAAAAAATGATACCGAGGGAGAATGAGAACACCATGAGTAGCAGATATCCGAGGATGACTTGCAAGGGGTCCGCGGGGATAGCATCAAAACCGAACCAGAGCAACCCCAACACCAGAATGATGCCTACCATCATGCCCACCATGACCTCTAACATAAAGCGGGCAACGAAGGTGGTGAAGGGAGTGACCTGACGGTAGCAGAACAACCCCATATTGGCGTTGACCGCAGACTTAAGTTGACTCACCACCTTGTTGAAAAACATGAAAGGTAGGTAACCGGCCGTGATAAAAACCTGTACAGGCACCCCCCCGAAACCACTCTGGCTGCGCATCCCGAAGATCAGGCTAAATGCGCTGATCATCAGCAGTGGATCGATCAGGGCCCAGGCGTAGCCCAGTCGGTAGCTGCCGAATCGGGTCTTCAGTTCTCGGATAAGCAAACCAAACGTCACATCACGCAACACCTGCAAGGGTGTTCGAGGTGTTTGATTGAGAATGGGTTTATGCATTGAGTCGTTTACCGTATGGCAGACTCGCCGATTGACGAGTCTGCATGGTTCGGTGTGGGCGGTTTAGTTGATGGCTACGTTCGCTGCCACGGCGATCTGATAGATGATCTGGGTGATGTCTTTGACAGACTGCATGGTTTTGCTGTCAACCTTGGGCAATACCATAATCTGATCCCCGGGTTGAACATTCCCTTGGCCCTTGAACTCGACCAACCCGTTGGCATGCACCACGGCGATGCGCTGATCATTGGCTCGTTCGGTAAACCCACCGGCCCAGGCGACATAATCATCGAGGTCGGCATTGGCGTTGTAGACCACGGCCTGTGGCATCAGCACCTCACCCCCCACCTGGATAAGGTCAGTCTTGTTCGGGATCACAATCTGGTCGCCTTGCTCCAGCTGAATGTTGGCGATGATGCCCTTGTCTGCGACCACGACCTTGCCCAGGGGCTGAATCTTGCGAGCCTTGTCGACAAATTGCATGACCAGCTCGGCCTCTTTGGCGCGGATAGTCGCCTCACCATCCGAACTGGCTGGCGCGGTGAACACGCTGCGCTCCAGCCGGTTGAGCGATTCGTCCAGCATCTCTTTTTGCCGGATGGCCACGCTCTTGCGCATCAGATAGATGGATTGGTAATCGGCCAGATCCGGGTTGATCGGAATGTGATTGAGCAGATCGTGCAGCTTGGTCTCTTTGCGGACTGTGAAGTAAGAGGGGCCCATATAACTGCCGGTGACCTGCACATCGTAAACTTGTGCATGCATGTCATCGTTGAACAGCACCTTGTCACCGTCCTTGAGTTGGATCCGGGCAAAATCTTTGTAAGGCAGATAAATAGAGAAAGGACCGTTTGCACGATCGCCAATTACCCCGACATGACTCACCTTGGCGAGGGGCAGGGCATAATTGATCAGTTCCGAACCCTGCGTATTGCGCTGCTTTAATTCGAAGCGGAATGGGTTGCGAACCTTGCCAGCCACATTGATCATCGGCCCCTGGGGTTCCACCAGGATCACATCCTGATCCTTCAGGGAAAGCTTGGGCATTTTGCCTTTCTGCATGAACTCATACAGGTCGATCTGCTGGAGGACCTGGTTTTGGCGCAAGACCTTGATTTGACGGTAGCTGCCCCGCTCTGAATCGATGCCACCCGCCCGCTTGAGGAAATAGAGCACGCTGTCAGACGATTGTCCGGCATATTGGCCTGGGCGGATCACCGGCCCCGTCACGAATACACTCACCGGGGTTGTCGTCAGCAGGTTGACGTAAATATTGACGTTGTTGGTGAATACATCACCAATCTTGCTGGTGACTAGATTATTGATTTGGCTGGCAGGAACATTCTTGACATTGATGGGACCAACATCAGGGATGAAAATATTGCCCTGATTGTCGACCGTTACCACATTGGAGAAATTGACGGCGCCCCAGATCCAGATATTCAGCTTGTCACCTGGTGCTATCAGGTAATTGTCATTCAAACCATCGCTGCGTTCGGTTTCATATCCACCGGCAAAGAGGTTGGCACCGTAGGGGGGAGGAAGTCCGGCCTCGGCCTGTGGCAGTAACTTCCGAACATCTGCCTCACCTGGCAGCAACATGCCCTGCCGATTTTGTTGCGCAAAACTGCCGGTTGTTGAACTCGTGTTGGCCTGACCACTCAACGATGACTGGCCACCAAGTTGGGGCCGACTGTTATCGCCTGAATTACCCGACAGGGTATAGCCAAATGATGCCCCATTTGCCTGGGCCTGGTCTGGTGCGTTAGCCGCCATGGTGGTGCAGGAGGCACCGATGAGAAACAGAAGGGTACTCAGCTGACGAACGTTCATTTTCAAAACAGATACCTTCGAGTTTTATTGTTCAGCAAGAAGGCTGCTGACAGAAGCTTGATCCAATTGAGGTATCAGGTACCACAGTTCTTCACTCTTGCATGCGACACTTCTTTGCGAGTGACCTTGCATGTTGTTGAACAAGAGGTCAACGCACTTACGTCCCATGGCAGACACATAGCGCTGACCCAGGGTGAAGGTAACACCGTTTGTGCTGAGTGCAGACCCCTGAGGTTGAGTGTTGAGCGCCTGTTGCAGGTTTGCTGGCATGGCTTGCAGTGCTGTGGTCGATGATGGATTGACGAGGGGACGGGAGGCTTCGACCTGCTTTGGCTCATATGCGCAGCCAGCAATAGACATGGCTAGCGATATCGCCAGAAACCGGGTTGCGTAGTTCATGTGTCAATATTATCCATGGAGTCAAAACTTGAAGTGTAAATTATTTGTTAATTTAATGTTGTGGGCAGTGTTCGTTTTGCGATAATGCTTGTCTCATGTTGTTCCTTGGTGTTGCTGTACTGAAACTGTACACTCAAAAGGCAAAAAAAGAAAAAAGCTACCGCGCGGAAGTGACATTGCTCCGGTCTAGGATGGTCAAATTGTGGCTTGAAATAAAATTAAAAACAAAATACGGACTGTCATCAACAGCCCTGTTTGAATAGCTTTCCAGTCGTGCTGGAGCCGAGCCCGCGTATATTGCGTCATTTCGAGGCGCTCGTCATGTTTAATTTTATTCCGGGCGCATATTACCTGTAGGCTGCGAATGAGTCAACACATATTCATGTACAGGATCTTTAGCAGCAACCAATTGAAATAGATATAAAAATGGCTTCGATTGTGATCTGATTTTATCGCCAAACAAAACCGCCACGCACGAAGCCATGACCATTATCGATGCCAACCACTATCTTGAGCAACTTCTCTCTCCTGCCGAACTCGACCGCATTGCCCGTGACTGCCAATTTTGCTTGCGCAAACGAGCCATTACGCCTGCCATGCTGGTGACTGCACTCTTGCGGGCACTTGGCTGCGACCAGGTCGATGGTATCGCTGGATTGCACCATCATTTCAATGCCTTGCAACTGGTTGATGCCCATCAGGTTTCCTACAAGCCCTTTCACAACCAGTTGCGCAAAGCGTCGTTCGCCCTGTTCATGAAGGCGCTGGTTGAACGGGCTATCGCCTTGCGTATCGGCCAACAGATGAAGACTGCATCCCTTGGCGCATTCAAACAGGTGTTGTTGCAGGATGGTACTTCCTTTGCCGTCCACAAAAGCCTGGCCGAAGTGTTTCCGGGAAGGTTCAAGACCATTAGCCCGGCGGCAATCGAGTGTCATATGCTCATGTCTCTATTGGAGCAAAGTCCAGTTTGCATGCAGGTCTCTGCCGATACGGCGTCAGAGCGCCAGTTCCTGCCTGAGCCCGAGCGGCTCAATAACAGCCTGCTGTTGGCGGACGCGGGTTACATCGATATGGCCTACTTTGCGAAACTAAACGAGGCGGGCGGTTTCTATCTGGTCAGGGGTAGTAAGAGCCTGAACCCGAAGATTATCCGGGCATGGCGCGGTGACGAACGGGAAGTGCCGAAGCTGGCGGGCCTGTCACTCAAGGATGCTGGACGGCGGCACTGTCGGGCAGAGGTACTGGATATGGTGGTGAAATCGGGCAAGTTCGAGTATCGGCTGATCCGACGCTGGTTTGCCGAGGAGAAACGGTTCTGTATCTGGATGACCAATCTGCCACGAGAGGCATGGCCAGCAGAGCGGGTGATGAGCCTGTACCGCTGTCGTTGGCAGGTGGAGCTGCTGTTTAAGGAGTGGAAGTCGCACAACCGGCTCAAGGGCTTTGTGACAGGTCAGAAAGCCATTGCCGAGGGGCTGGTGTGGGCCAGCCTGTTGTCGCTGGTGATGAAAAGACGGGTAGCTCAGACGCTGATGGGGGACGGTTTATCCACACTGAAAGCGGCGAAAAATAGCGGAACCTGGTGGTTCCCGTTATTGGAAGCGGTGGCTCATCGGGTGTTGGTGGAAATAAGAGAGCGTCTGGAATGGGCTGCCGTTTACTTGGCGAAAAATGCCCGTCGAACCAAGCAGCGAAAATCGATACAGAACAGGACCTTAGAAGGAATTTCAAATGAAGTGTTTTCTTAAGGTCCTGTATATGAACACATATTAGTCATACAACCGGTAGCGCCAGAGTGATTTAATCTATTGTTATATAAATATATTTTCATATTTTCAGTAATGGTTAAAACAGGTCTGATGAGTGTTTTTAGCGCGGAAGCTGTCAATTTAGAAAGACCTTAAATAAGGAGTGTTTGTGATATTTATATGACGGCGGATATTTTTGTTGCATCAGAAGTAATAATGTGGTTGGTGTGGTAGGGGGCGTCATTAAGGCTTACACAGTGTAAGTCATTGGTATTATCTCCTTGTTCGTTACCCTCAGTAGCTAATTTTGTAGACTATTTCTTCGGTAACATCTTTATTTTTAGTTTTTGGTGCTGAGTTGACAGCCCTTTCCCTCACTGACTATGCCTGATGTGTGCCTGTTTGACGCTTGACAAAGCGGGGACATCAGGATGTAGGAGGGGGCATGGACGCCAATCTTCACTCGATAGCCAGATTATTGTTCTTGTTGAGCATGAGCATGAGCACGACAGCCATTGCCAATGACGAAATCGTAGTTGTGCAGCTAGGAACAGCTGCCGAAAGCGAGAAGCTCGATATTTATACTGCTGACATCAAGCTCCACCATATGTTCTGACAATGGGGTGAGTCGGGTTGTCAGTTTGGGTTGGGAGTGCGTGGTGGCGTGCTGGATGTTGGCCATGAATCCGGGGCCCGGTTGGGTGCTGGAGGGCGTGCTGAATGCCTATGGGGCCAATGGGTGGTATGGATGCCGGTTGAGGTGCTGTGGCTGAGCAAACATGAGTTCGGGCACAAGGGGAATGGTTTCAAGGACTATGGTGGCCCTGTCCAGCTATCAACTGGATTAGGGCTGGGGTATGCCTTCAATCGGAATTGGCTGCTGGGATATCAGTATGAACATATGTCCAATGGACATATGTATGAGCACAACCCATCACTGGACAGTCACACACTCCACATCGAGTACAGATTCTAGATTTTCATCAGGTCTTCTGAGCGCTGTTCGGCGTTCAGGGGACCCATGACATGGGCCTGCATGGCCATTTATGTCAGGATCAGCGCCCCAGATATTCCCTGTCGAAGAAGGTGCTGACCCAGTGGGGGCGGTAGACGGCGAGCAACGTCATGGCCATGCCGTTGAGCAGGGCCTCGGGGAAGAGCAGCAGTGGCCAGATGGAGAGGTAATCGGCACTGATAATGTGCCAGGGGTAGGCGCCGCTCATCCCCATCAGCAGGGCACTGGCGAGGATCTTGACCGAGATGCTCAGCGCCCCCCCAAGAAAGGCGGCCACGAACAAATAGACGAAGAGGTGGCGGGGCAGCCAGGCCCAGCTCCCTAGAAACAGCAGCCAGCTGGTGGCGACCGGCAGCGCGATGCCGATGAGCGCCTGCCAGCCGAACTCCGCCAGATCGGTGACACCAAAGGCCCCGAGGATCAGCAAGGTGAGACAGGGGGCCAGCAGGGCGAGGCGCCAGCCCAGCAGCAGGGTCAGGCTGGTGAGGCCGAGAAAATGGATCTCCAGCCCCTCGTGCAGACCCGCCCGCAAGGTCCAGAGTGGCACCAGGACGATGGCGCTCCCCAGGCAGAGGTGCTGATAGAGGGGGTTGGCGTGGAGGGTGCGCAGCAGGGAGGCGCTCAGGCTGAAGGCGAGCAGCACCAGCCAGAGCAGGAGGGCGGCGACTTGTCCTTCACTCATGGCATGTTCCCTCGAATGTCACTGCCGGGTGATGAGCCCGGGCGCCGGGTGGCGCAATGAAAAGAGGCCGCCCAGTCCCGGGCGGCCTCCTGTCTCAATACTTCACGTTGGGGTGGTACTTGCCGAGGATGGCCTGAACCCTGTCCATGGTCTCCTTGCTGGGGGGCTTGATCCCGGTCAGATCGTAGGTATCCCCCAGCACGTCCCACTTGTGTTTGCCCAGTTCATGGTAGGGCAGCAGTTCCACCTTCTCGACGCAATCACCGAGCTCTGCGATGAACTGACCGAGCCCTTCGGCGCTCTCGTCATCATCGGACCAGGTCGGCACCACCACGTAGCGGATCCACATGGTCTGGCCGCGGGACGCCAGGTAGCGCGCGAACTCCAGGGTGTACTTGTTGCTGACATGGGTGAGAGGGATGTGCTTCTCGTCGTTGATCTGCTTGATGTCCAGCAGCACCAGATCGGTGTTGTCGAGCACCCGATCGAGCAGCTCGTCGTAGTGACGCACGAAGCCGTTGGTATCCAGGCAGGTGTGGATCCCCTGCGCCTTGCAGGCGGCAAACAGTTCGGCGATGAACTCTTGCTGCAGCATGGCTTCCCCACCGGAGGCGGTGACGCCGCCGCCCGAGGCATTCATGAAGTGGCGGTAGCTGGTGAGATCCTGCATCAACTCGGGCACGGTGACCTCGCGGCCGCCCTGGGTGTCCCAAGTGTCCCGGTTGTGGCAATACTTGCAGCGCATCAGGCAGCCCTGCATGAACACGATGAAGCGGATGCCGGGGCCGTCGACAGTGCCGCAGGTCTCGACGGAATGGATCCGGCCAATGATGTCGGGACTGCTGGCGTCGCTAACGGTAGCGGCAGGGATCCGCTGAGTGCCCTGATCGGCAGGGCCGCTGGTTTCAACGGCAGGGATCCGGTTAATGACTGACATAGACGACTCCAATTGTTCGGACAGGGTTCGAGCGGTCGTTATTTTATGACATAAAGCCCTATAAATCCTACCTGTTTAGCCGGTTGGGGTGGCACCCAGCAGACTCTCCAGTGCCTTGACGGGAAGCGGGCGGCTGGTCAGGAAGCCTTGATAGTGCTGGCATCCCAGTGCCTTGAGCACGGCCAACTGCTCTTCCTCCTCCACCCCTTCGGCGGTCACGGTGAAGCGAAACACCTTGGCGAGATCCAGAATGGCCTTGACGATGGCCTTGTCCTGCTCGCTGTGCACCAGCGTCTGGATGAAGCTCCTGTCCAGTTTGACCTCATCGGCGGGCAGATCGCGCAGATACGCGAGAGAAGAATACCCGGTACCGAAGTCATCGATGGAGATGAGAATGCCCAGCGCCTTGAGCTGGCGGCTCTTGGCGATGCTGTCCAACCGGTTTTCCAGCACCACGGACTCGGTGACTTCCAGCAGCAGGCGCGATGGCGGCACCCCGGTATCGCGCAGCACGTACTCCACCTGCTGCACGAAGCCGGCAGTGTGGAACTGGCGGGCACTGACGTTGACCGACAGATGGGGGATGGCGAGGCCGTTGTTGAGCCAGAAACTGTACTGGGCGCAGGCCGTCTTCATCACCCAGTAGCCTATCTCCTGGATCAGGGTGGTCTCTTCTGCGATGGGAATGAACTCCCCGGGAGGGATCATGGTGCCGTCCATCTTCTGCCAGCGCAGCAGCGCTTCCACGCCCGAGAGGCTGCCGTTGTCGACCCTGTACTGGGGTTGATAGTGCAGCACCAGCTCGTTGTTGCGCAGGGCATCGCGCAGCTGGTTGCTCAGGGAGAGCTTGCTCTTCTCCTTCTCCGCCATGGCTTCGCTGAAGAAGATGTGGTTGCCCTGGCCGGCTCGTTTGGCCATGTGGACGGCGGTATCGGCCTGC
The DNA here is from genome assembly GCF_013168745.1 of Aeromonas sp. TW 6. Classification (NCBI taxonomy): domain Bacteria; kingdom Pseudomonadati; phylum Pseudomonadota; class Gammaproteobacteria; order Aeromonadales; family Aeromonadaceae; genus Aeromonas; species Aeromonas sp. TW 6. The sequence goes on from NZ_JABERS010000044.1 coordinate 15,466, forward strand.
TGCATCAGGATCAGGTGATCCTTGTCATCGTCGCTGAACAGGCTGATCCCCACGGAGGCACTGCAGTGCAGTTTGTGATCGCCGATGTCGAAGGGGAGCCGGAAGATCCCCATCAGCTCCCTGGCAAAATGCTCCGCCAGGATCTTGGCGGTGATGTAGCCCTGGCCCAGCGCCGTGAACAGCAGGGCGAATTCGTCTCCCGAGGTGCGGGCCAGCACCAGGTTCTCCTGGGGCAGGGACTTGAGCCGAACCACCACGGCCTGGAGCAGCAGATCACCGCAGGCGTGGCCGAGGGAGTCGTTGATCGACTTGAAGTTGTCGAGATCGAGCAGCAGCAATGCCCCCCACTGTCCGCTCGGGAGCGCAAGGGTGCGCTGCATGATGTCGTTCAGGCTGCGTCTGTTGTAGAGGTCGCACAGATCGTCGTAATAGGCGAGCCGCTCGATGTGGCGGGCCGCCTCCTTCTCCTGGGTGATGTCGTGGAAGCTGCAGACGAAATGGCTGATCTCGTCCTCCTCATCCTTGACGCCACTGACCATGAGCCGTACTGGGAAGAGATGGCCATCCCTGTGCAGGCACTGCTCCTCGCCGAGCCAGTATCCCTGCTCATCGACGGCGACGATGACCTCCTCCTTCAGGCTGTCGCCATAATAGGTAGGCCGCAGGGCCTCGATATGCTGACCGAGCATCTCCTCGCTCGCAAAGCCGGTGATGCGGCTGAAGGAGTCATTGACCTTGAGGATGATGCCGCCGTGATCCATCACCAGCAGACCGTCGTGGGTGTTGAAGGCCACTTCGGCCAGGCGCAGGGCATCGTCGTTGGCGAGGCGCTGCAACTCGATGGCGGCCCGCTCACGCTGATCGTAAAGGGCATCGAGCAGGGGAATGGGGTCGGCCAGCGGCCCGTCGAGCAGCAGGGTGATCTGACCCAGGGGGGCGCCGCCCTGGCCCTGGAGGGGAATGCCAATGTAGGCCTTGGCGTTGAGGGCCAGCAACTGAGTGGCCTGGGGATAGCGCAGGGGCAGGTCTTCCACATAGAGGCTCTGGCCGTGCTGGAAGATCTCCCGGCCCGGGCCTATCTCCATCCGCATGGGCTTGACCGCGGAGAAGGTCTCTCCTTCCAGCACGCAGCGGGGAATGAGCCAGAGATCCTGGCCACGCAGCTGAAACTCCCCGAGCCAGCCGATGCGGGCGCCGCTCGCCGTCATGGCCCAGCGCACCAGGGCGCGGCAATACTCATTGCCGGTCTTGCAACTGAGACCGCCTGGCAGGGTGAAGGGGGAGGCCTCGGCCACTTCGGGTTCGGGCTGCCAGTGACCCAGCAACTGGGCGCAGTGGCGCACCAGCTGCAGCGTCTCTTCGCCGATCAGGGTCGTCTCGGCGTATTCGAGGCTGAGCACGCCGATGAGTTTCTCCTGCTCCAGCAGGGCGCCGTCCAGGCGGGAGCTGACATGGGCATTGGCCAGATAATAGTGCTGGCTCAGCATGGGCTGGTGTGCGGCTTCCGAGAAGCTCAGGGCGCCCCGGGTACGCAAGGCCCGGATGTAGCGGCTGTCACCGCGAATGGCACCGACAGAATCCGCATTCAGGGTGAAGACAGGGGTCAGCTGCTCGCTGCCGAGGGGACCATTGGCCTGGTAGTGCCAGAGGATCAGGCGATCTGCCCCCAGGCACTCCCTGAGGCTCTCCAGCATGGCGGCATACTGCTGCTGGCTGGCCATCTGGCTCAGGCGCGGCAGTTGCAGCGACAGGCTGGCTGCGCTCTCCTGGGACTGGGTCTGCAGGCAGATGAGCCAGAAGGCGTCCTGTTCATGGGAGAGGGAGATATGCCACTGCTGGGCGGCAAAGCGCAGCAGCAGCTTGCCCCCCTTGCCGCTGGCCAGCCGCTGCTCTATGGGTTGGCGCAGGGCATCCGGCAATTGAGCCGGCCAGGCGCTGCGGGGCTCATCGAGCCAGTGGAGCGGGGTCTGCATCACATCGGTCAGGGCGACCAGCCGTTGACTACGGGTATCCAGGCGAAAGAACAGGGGGGCCTGGCTGGCTGTCGGGAGATGGCTGAGCGCGGTAGACGACATGAACTGACACTATCCTGTTGAGCAATTGTCGGAGGGCAAGAATACTGCAAATCCGCGGCAAACAAAATTTCATTGAAACCTAAATTAGATTGTTCTAATTTAATGTCAATTTCTCGTTGAGTGGAGTCTTGCAGATGAAACGGATCCTGATTGTGGGTGGTGTCGCGGGTGGTGCATCGGCGGCGGCCCGCGCCCGCCGTGTGAGTGAAGAGGCAGAGATAGTGATGTTCGAGCGGGGCGAGTTCGTCAGCTTTGCCAACTGCGGTCTGCCCTATCACATCGGGGGGGATATCCCCAATCGGGATGCCTTGCTGCTGCAGACGCCCTTGAGCTTCAAGCGCCGTTTCAACGTCGATGTGCGGGTCTTCCACGACGTGATCGAGATAGACAAGGCGGGCAAGAGCCTGCTGGTGCGCAACCTGCAAACCGGCGAGGAGCGGTGCGAGCCCTACGATGTGCTGCTGCTGAGCCCGGGGGCGGTGCCCATTCGTCCTCCTTTCCCCGGCATCGACAGCCCGGGTGTGCACACCCTGCGCAATATCCCGGACATGGATCGCATCCTGGCGGCGCTGGCGCACGACAAGCCGCGCCATGTCACCGTGGTGGGGGGCGGCTTCATCGGGCTGGAGATGATGGAGGCGCTGCACCAGCGCAAGCTCGAAGTCACCCTGCTGGAGCTCTCCGAGCAGGTGATGGCGCCCGTGGACAGGGAGATGGCCAACCTGCTGCACGCCCGCATCCGGGAGGAGGGGATCGATCTTCGCCTGCGCACCGGCCTCAGTGCCATCGAGAGCCTGGCGGTGCCGGCAGAGAAGACCTCGGCGGTGGCGAACGACCAAGGGGGCGGCCTGCGGCTGACCCTGAGCGATGGCAGCCGGCTCGACACCGGCCTGCTGATCCTCGCCATCGGCGTCAAGCCGGAGACCCTGCTGGCGTCCAAGGCCGGGCTGGAGCTGGGACCCCGCGGCGGTATCAAGGTGGACGCCGGGATGCGCACCTCGGATCCCTTCATCTATGCGGTGGGGGACGCGGTGGAGGAGACCGACTTCGTCACTGGCGAGCCGGTGCTGATCCCGCTGGCGGGGCCCGCCAACCGCCAGGGACGCATCGCCGCCGACAACATGCTGGGTCGAAGCGAGACCTACAAGAAGACGCAAGGCACCGCCATCTGCAAGCTGTTCGATCTGGCGGTGGCGAGCACGGGGCTGAACGAGAAGCGGCTGGTGCAGCTGGGCTTGCCGTTCGAGAAGGCCTATGTGCACCCGGGCAGCCACGCCGGCTACTACCCCGGCGCCCACCCGATCAGCCTCAAGCTGCTGTTTGCGCCGGACGGCAAGATCTACGGTGCCCAGGCCATCGGCAAGGACGGGGTCGACAAGCGCATCGACGTGCTGGCGGTGGCCCAGCGCGCCGGTCTCACCGTGTTCGATCTGCAGGATCTGGAGCTCACCTATGCGCCCCCCTTCGGCTCGGCCAAGGACGCTATCAACATGGCGGGCTTCGTGGCGAGCAACCATCTGAAGGGGGACACCCTCCTCTGTCACGCCGCCGAGGTGCAGGCCCGCCACCCTCATCAACAGGTGCTGGATGTGCGCAGCGGCCCCGAGCTCGACAAGCTGGGCCGCATTCCGGGGGCGCTGCATATTCCCCTTGATGAGCTGCGCGGCCGCCTCGACGAGCTGCCGAGGGACAAGGAGCTGCTCATCAGCTGCCAGGTGGGGCTGCGCGGCCACGTGGCCTGCCGCCTGCTGAGCCAGCACGGCTTTCGGGTGAAGAACCTCTCCGGCGGCTTCAAGACCTGGCAGACGGTGATCGCCGAGTAGATCCTCCAGGCTGAAATGGCCCGATTGATCACTCTGTATGCAAACGGGCCACTCCAGTGAGTGGCCCGTTTCTTCATCAGGGGCCGATGCCGCCCGACATGGCAGTTGGTGTTCCCGGGAGTGACGCTTTATTCTATTGGCTCCTGCGCTGCGGCGATCCAACCCGGGATGAACACCATGCACCTCTCTCTCTCCTGCCCCGTGACTCGTCTTCCCCGTGTGGCCTGGCTGGCGGCGCTGCTGCTGGCTGGTTGCGGCCCCGACAAGCCTGTCAGCCAGGTTCCGACGACAGAACCGATGGCCCGGCAGGAGGCGGGGGCGCCCGCCTCCGTGGTGCAGGCCAATGCCCGCCAATATAGGGATGCCCCTGCGCTGGCGCTGGTCTTCTCCGGCCCATTGGCGCCCAAGGCAAACTGGCAGAGCTGGCTTTCTGTGAGTGAAGGGGGCAAGCAGGTGCAGGGGGAGTGGATCCTGGCCGACGATGGTCGCACCCTCTATTTCCCGAACGTCCAGCCCGACAAACGCTACGAGGTGAGCCTCAAGGCGGGGCTGGGCCCATCCCCCCAGAGCTGGACCCTCAAAACCCGGCCGCTGGAGGCGGGGGCGTCGTTTACCGCGAGCGGCATGGTATTGCCGCTGCGCGACGAGCTGCGCCTGCCCATCAGCGCGGTCAATGTGGACGAGGTCAATATCGACTTCTTCCGGGTCGATGCCGAATACCTGCCCCGTTTCCTGGCCGAGTATCGCCCCGGTGCCGGCATGGGCAACTGGGAGCTTGAGCAGATCACCAAGCGGGCCAAGCGGGTGTTCAGCGGCCGTTACGCGCTGGAGCTCGATGCCAACCGGCGCGAGACCCGCCTCATCAATGTGAAGGAGCCGCAGCTGGCGGAGGCTGGCGTCTACTTTGCGGTGATGTCGCCCCTTGGCAACTACGACTGGCGCAAGGAGACCACCTACTTTGCGGTGAGCGACATGGGGCTCAGTGCCCGCCGTTACCGCGATGAGCTGGAGGTGTTCGTCAGCTCCCTGGCCAGCGCCGACCCCCTCAAGGATGTGCAGCTCTCCCTGCTCGACCAGAAGGGCAACCGGCTGCAGGTGCAAACCACCGACCCCCAAGGTCATCGCCGCTTCGATCAGGTGCAGGGGGCTCGCCTGCTGCTGGCCGAGCAGGGCAAGCATCTGGCGGTGCTGCGCCTCGACGGGGCGGCGCTCGATCTCTCCACCTTCGATCTCGGCACCCAGCCCTGGCAGGCCCAGCAGCTCTATCTGTTCAGCGGGCGCGATCTCTATCGTCCCGGCGAGCGGCTCGACAGCGAGATCCTGCTCAAGGGGCAGGATGGTCAGCTGCTGCCGGGGATGGCGGTAGAGCTGGAGGTGAAACAGCCGGACGGCCAGCTGCTCGAACAAAAGCGGCTGCTGCCGGACAATTTGGGCGCGGCCCACTACGGTCTGCGTTTGCCGGATGATGCGCCGCTCGGGCGCTGGACCATCAACCTCAAGACCGCTGCCGGTAGCCGCTTCGAGTGGCCTTTTCTGGTGGAGGAGTTTCTGCCGGAGCGGCTGAAACTGCAGCTTGGCAAGGGGCCGGATGGGGAAGTGACGACTCTGGACGCCGCCCTCACTTTGCCGCTGCAAGGGGACTATCTCTACGGCGCACCAGCCAGCGCCACCAAGGCCAAGGCGGAGGTGAAGTTAAGCCGCGCCACCATGCCTTTTACTCAGTGGCAGGAGTTCACCCTGGGTGACGTGCTGCTCGCCGAGCAGGCCAGGGATCTCGAGCCGCTGAATCTCACCCTGGATGCGCAGGGGCAGGGGACTTTTTCGCTTGCTGATGAGCTCGATGGGGTGCGCGCCCTCGGGCCGCTGGAGGTGGCTTATCGGGTGTCGCTCTCCGAGCCCGGCGGTCGCGCCGTCAATCGCAGCCGCACCCAGTATGGCTGGCCCGCGGGCAGCCAGTGGCCCGCGCTCAAGGCCGATTTCGTAGCGGAGCGGGTAGAGGGGGGCAAGCCGCTCCCCTTCCAGATCCTCAACCTCGATGAACAAGGCCAGCCGGTGGCGGGGGCGGTGAAGGTGCGCCTCATCAACGAGTACCGCGACTACTACTGGCACTACGCCGATGGGGAGGGGTGGAAGTACGAGTTCAACAGCCAGCCCTATCTGGAGCAGGAGCAGACCCTGCAGCTGGATGGCAAGGGGCCGACCCCGCTCACGCTGCAACTGGCTGCGGGCTGGTATCGGTTGGAGGTGGAGAACAGTCAGGGCCATCAATCCAGCCTGCGGGTGGAGATAGGCAGTTACGCCTGGGGTGGCGGTGGCGAGCAGGCGCGGCCTGACAAGATTGCCATCACCCTCGACAAGCGCGCCTATCTGGCCGGGGACAAGGCCAACGTGACCTTGGTTGCCCCGCGCCCCGGCAAGGGCTTGCTGCTGGTGGAAGATGGCGACGGCCTGCGCTGGTGGCAGCGTATCGAGCTCATGGGGGCCGGCGGCGATGCCAAGGATGCCCGCGGCGAGTTCGAGATCCCGGTCAGCCCCGAGTGGCAGCGTCATGATCTGCATATCTCGGCCCAGATCGCCGCGCCAGACAGTGACTCAAAGCCGGTGAGCCAAAAGAGTGTGCAGAGCCTGCGCTCGGTCGGTCTGGTGCCGCTCACCCTGGATCGGGAAGCGCGCCGTCTGCAGCTCACCCTGAGCGCGCCTGATAAAGCGGTGCCGCTCACCCGGCTGGAAGTGACCGCAACCTCCACCCCCAATAGCCAGGGGCGGGTGGTGCTGGCGGCGGTGGATCGGGGTGTGCTCAACATCAGCGACTACCAGCCGCTCGACCCGTTCGAGATCTTCTTTGGTCGCAAGCGCTTCGCCCAAGATTTGTTCGACAACTACGGCCAGGTGATCCCGCCGCAGGATGGCAAGCTGGCCCGCCTCAACTACGGGGGCGATCGGGCGCCGCTGAAAAAGGGTGGCGCGCTGGAGAGCCGGGTCGAGATAGCCGCACTGTGGAGTGGCGAGGTGAGCTTTGATGAGAGCGGCAAGGCGGTGATCCCGCTCGATCTACCCAACTTCAACGGCGAGCTGGCGCTGATGGCGCTGGCCTGGAACGAACAGCAGGTCGGTGAGGCCGAGCGCGCCGTCAAGGTGGTGGCGCCCTTGGTGGCCGAGATTGGCTGGCCGCGCTTTGGCGCCAGAGGCGATGAGACCCGGGCGCTGGTGCAGCTGCGCAACATGAGCGGTGAGGATCAGACCCTCTCCCTTGCCTGGACCCTCAACGGCGGGCTCAAGGCAAATGGCGAGCTGCCCGGCACCCTTTCCCTTAAAAACGGCGAGGAGCAGTGGCTGACCCTGCCGCTCACCGTGACCGGGGCGAGCGGTGTGGCGAGCCTGCAGTTGGCAGCCAGCGGCAAGGATTTTGCCATCAGCCGCGACTGGTCTCTGCCGCTGCGCTCCCCCTGGCCGGCCGAGACTCGCCAGCGCTATCAGATGCTGTCCCCCGGCCAGCAGATGAGCTTTGCGCCAGCTGAGCTGGCCGGGCTGGATCGCGCCAACCTGCAGGGGCTGCTCAGCCTCTCCGGCACTCCCCCCTGGGATCCGGCAGCCCAGTGGCAGGCGCTGGCCGACTACCCCTACGCCTGTCTGGAGCAGACCCTGTCCCGTGCCTGGCCTTACTTGCTGACCACGGCGGATGAGCGGGCCGCCTGGAGTAAACCCGCAGCGGGCAAGAAAGCGGCGAGTGAGGCGGATGTGCAGCGCGCCCTGCTGCAACGGCTGCAGCGGTTGCAACTGCCAAGCGGCGGTTTTGGCCTGTGGGATGGTCGCTCCGACGAGGAGCAGTGGCTCACCGCCTATGCCGCCGACTATCTGCTGGCGCGCAAGGAGGCGGGCGACTCCGTGCCGGAGGCGATGCTCAATCAGGCGCTGAACCGGTTGCAGAGCTATCTTACCGACAGTCAGTATGGTGAGCGCTGGAGCAGTGCTCCCGAGCACAGCCGGCTGGCCTATCAGGCTTACAGTGCCTATGTGCTGGCCCGGGTGGGCAAGGCGCCGCTCGCTACCCTGCGCCTTGTCTGGGAGCAGCAGGCCGATCACGCCCGCTCCGGCTTGCCGCTCTTGCACCTCTCGCTGGCGCTCTCGGCCATGGGGGATGAGCAGAACGCCGCCAAGGCCCTCAGCCGGGCATTGGCGACCGAGCGCGGTGATGACTATCTGGGTGATTACGGCTCGCCGCTGCGCGATCAGGCCCTTGAGCTCTCCTTGCTGCGCCAGCACAAGCTGGCTGCGGAGCGCTGGCCTGATCTCAGTGCCAAGGTGGCCGATACCCTGGCTCACCGTCAGTGGCTCAGCACCCAGGAGCGGCTCGCCCTGCTGCGACTGGCCCGCGTCGATCCGGCCGCCGACTGGCAGGCCAGGGTAACTTCCTCTCTTGGCAGTGGATCCCTGAGCGGTTCGGCTCCGCTGCATCAGGGTGCCTCAGAGGCACTGGCCGCGAGCACCGTCACCAACGAGGGCAGGGGATCCCTCTATGTGCAGCGCACCCTGGTCGGTTACCCCGAACAGGCTCCTACCCGGTTGAGTCAGGGGATAAGCGTGACCCGCAGCTGGTTCAACAGCGACGGTCAGCGTTTTGACCCGACCAAGGTGAAGGTCGGCGATCTGGTGGTGGTGCGGCTCAATGTCAGCAGTGAATCGGCGGTGCCCGATGCCCTGCTGGTGGAGATGGTGCCCGCCGGCTTCGAGCTGGAGAATCCGGCCCTTGGCAACAGCATCAAGCTCGAAGAGCTCTCCATCGAGGGGAAACCGGCGTGGCAGAGCGAGTGGAACGACTACCTCAAGCATCAGGAGTTTCGTGATGACCGCTACACGGCAGCGCTGGATCTGAGCGAGGGGAGCAACCAGCAACTGGTCTACCTGATGCGGGCGGTGACGCCGGGTCGCTATCAGGTGCCGCCGACCCAGGTGGAGGATATGTACCGACCCGAGATCCGGGCTGTGGGTGAGGATATCCACGAGGTGCTTATCTCTGAGTAACACACCCTCCCTTGAGCGGGTTCGCCCGCTCACCCGTTGGCAGCGTTGCTGGCTGAGCCTGGGTCGCACTGGCCACGCTGGCTGGCGCTGGCTTGGTGGCCTGCCACGCTGGCTGCGCTTTTCGGTGCTGGGCGTTGTAGCACTGCCCCTGTCATTGCTGGTGCTGGATCGACTATTCCCGCCGCCACCGCTCGACCCTGCCTATGCACGGGTGGTGCTCGACATGAAGGGGCGGCCGCTGCGCGCCTTTGCCGATACCAGCGGCGTGTGGCGCTACCCCGTGACCCTGGAGCAGGTCTCCCCCCGCTATATTGAGGCGCTGCTGGGCTACGAGGATCGCTACTTCTGGCGTCATCCCGGAGTCAATCCGGTGGCCATGGTGCGCGGGGTCTGGCAGTGGCTGCGCTATGGGCGGGCTGTATCGGGCGGCTCGACCCTTACCATGCAGGTGGCACGCCTTATCGAGCCCTACCACAGGAGCGTGCCCGGCAAGCTGCGCCAGATGGCGCGCGCGCTACAGCTGGAGTGGCACTACGACAAGCGCACCCTGCTCACCGTCTACCTCAACCGGGCACCGTTTGGCGGCAATCTGGAGGGGGTGCAGGCGGCCAGTTTTGCCTATCTCGGCAAGAGTGCAGCCAAGCTGACCTATGCCGAGGCGGCGCTCTTGGCGGTGCTGCCGCAGGCTCCTAGCCGCAACCGGCCGGACCGGCATCCCGAGCGGGCCCGCACCGCCCGCGACAAGGTGATGCAGCGGCTGGTGGCACAGGGCGTTTGGCCCGAACAGGTATGGTTGGAGGGGCGCATCGAGCCGGTGCTGGCCCGCGGTCACTTCACGCCGATGGAGGCGCCGCTGTTTGCCCGCCTCGCCGCCGACCATCAGGCCGGGGCCCTGGTGCATACCACCATCGACGGCGATCTGCAGCGCTGGCTGGAGGGGCGGGTGGCGAGCTATATCCGTCGCTTCCCCGAGCAGACCTCAGCGGCGTTGCTCTTGGTAGATAACAAAACCATGGCGGTGCGCGCCTATGTGGGCAGCGCCGAGTATGGCAATTTGCGCCGCCACGGTTACCTCGACATGGTGCAGGCGATCCGCTCCCCCGGCTCTACGCTGAAGCCCTTCATCTACGGTCTGGCGATGGACGAGGGGTTGGTGCACTCGGCCTCTCTGCTCTCCGATGCGCCAAGGCTGGGCTCGGACTATCGCCCCGCCAATTTCTCCGGTGCCTTTCAGGGGCCGGTGACCCTGGCCCAGGCGCTGCAGCAATCCCTCAACGTGCCGGCGGTGCAGGTGCTGGAGGCGCTGGGGCCGGACAAACTGGTCAGCCGTCTCGACAACGCCGGGGTGAGGCTGGCGCTCTCCGACAAGCCCAATCCGGCCATTGCGCTCGGGGCAGCGGGCATTCGGCTCGAGCAGTTGGTGGCCCTCTACAGCGCACTGACCCGGCAGGGGCAGGTGGCGATGCCGGTCTGGCTGGCGGGGCAGCAGGCGGTGTCACGCCCCTTGCTGAGCCCGGGAGCGGCCTGGATCATCTGGCAAGTATTGAGCGCCCAGGGGCGCGCGGATCAGCCCTTTGCCAGTGAGGCGACCGGCCGGGTCAACCGGCTGGCCTGGAAGACCGGCACCAGCTATGGCTATCGCGACAGCTGGGCCATGGGGGTCTCCGGTCGCTGGACCATCGGCGTCTGGTTGGGGCGCCCCGACGGCACTCCCATGCCCGGTTTCTACGGCCAGAGCGCGGCGGTGCCGCTGCTGCTCTCGGTCTACTCGCGATTGGCTGACAACAGCCCCTTGCCAGCACAACCCAACACGGTGAGCGAGGCCGAAGTTTGTTGGCCGCTGGGGCGCAAGGCGAGCGCGACCCTGCCAGAGGCCTGTCGGCAGCGCCAGAGCACCTGGTTGCTGGAAGGGCGCGACCCTCCCACCTTGCCGGACCCCATGGATTGGCCCTCGCCGCTGCGGCAAGTGGCATTGACTGTCGGGGGCGAGCCGACCCTGACCCGTTGCCATGATGCGGCGCAATCCGGTTTTCGGGCCCTGTGGCCGCTGTCGCTGGAGCCCTGGCGGGTGCCCGGCGAGCGGCGTCAGGCGCTGCTCGCCAGCGGCTGCGCGGGGGAGGGACAGAGCGCCGAGCAGCAGGCCCCCATCCGCATCCTGGCGCTGGGGGAGGGCAACCTTATCCGCAGTCAGCGCTATCGGTTGCAGCCCAGGGTGCTCGGCGGTGTCGGCAAGCCGGCCTGGTTTCTCAACGGGCAGCGGCTGCGCTGGGACGGGGATCAAGTAGTGAGCAAGGCGGGCCGCTATCAGCTAGTGGTGGTGGATGAGGCGGGAAACAGCGATCGCATCGAGTTTCGGCTGGAAAACTCCTCCTGAGGGCGTGGTGAGCGCCAAAATATTGACAGCATCGGTGATGGTCCCGATGCCGTCAGTTGATTGTCGATTCCCCGGCAGAGGCGGGGAGTCAGGGCTTGACCTGCCCCAGCCGGGTGAAGAAATGCCGGCTCTTGCGCTGGTGGAAGTGGCTCTTCTTGATGGGATGAAATACCAGGTTGCTCTGTGGGTGACTCCCCTTGAGGTGGTGGATCATCGCCATGGCCGGTAAGCCAGTACTGACGAGCGTGGTGAGCGGCAGGGTGACGGTCTCGGGTCCCAGCAAGGGTGTGAACCCCTGCTGGGCCTGCTCGAAGCGGGTCAACACGGCGGGTTCGGCGTAGCCGCTGCCCAGCATGGCGAGCAGGGCATCGAGGGACTGATGGAACTCGGCGAGCTGCTGACGAAAGCCGCTTCGCCCCCGCAGGGCAATGAGCTCTGCAAACGGGATGTCGGCCAGGTGAGTGGGCACTTGCAGCGGGATCTCGAGGTGGAAGCAATCCTGACCGCCGCGATTGTGGTAGCGAGATTCGAGCAGGTGAAGCAGGCGGTCGAGATAGTCGTGATCGGTAATCAGCGCCCCGTCATTGGCGAGTGCCCACTCACGGGCGAGGCGCATGGAGAGCAGGTTGGCAAAGCGGCGCGCCATTCTGATCCCCCCTTCATCCTGCGTCGCAAAGCCGTGGGTCAGACAAAACCCGTGCAGCCGCTCCAGTCCCGCCTGAGCCGGGCAGAAGCAGTCGTGGTTGGGGGCTGAACGCCAGCGGGCGATGAGCTCCCTGTTGCCAAACACCTTGTGACGCACGAAGTCGGGGGCGACCAGGCCGGCAATCTGGCTCTCGACCTGGGGCGTGATATGGGCGAAGAAGGCGGGTTGTGGCGGCTCGGCCAGCAGGTCAGTTTGCTGGCGCAGGGTCTCCAGCAGAGCGGTGAGGCCGCTCTTCTCGCTGACGGTGAAGACGAAGGCGAGCCGCTCCAGATAGATAAGAGCAAACTTGAGCCAGAGTTCATCCCGTACTTCCATGCCGGGGTAGTAGATGTGGGTCTTCATCGGATCGTCAGGGTTCAAGCCGGTGGCCAAGGCGCAGGCTCGGGAATATACGCAAGATTGCCGCCTTGCGGCAAACATTGCGTGGGAAAATATGCCGTCGCCTGGCCAGTAGGCGCTGGCGCCAAACTTCTGATATAATTCGCGCCCTTAAATCAAGGCCACCCGAGTCAATACCATGAAGTTCATTATCAAGTTGTTCCCCGAAATCACCATCAAGAGCAAGTCAGTGCGTCAGCGTTTCACCAAGATGCTGCAGGGCAACATCCGTAACGTGTTGCGCCGCTTTGACGAAGACGCCCGCGTGCGGATGGACTGGGACAAGCTGGTAGTGAGCTCCCGCAACGATCAGTTCCACGCCCAGTATCTCGAGACGCTAAGCTGCATCCCTGGCATCCAGTATTTCCTCGAAGTGAAACTGAGCAACTTTACCGATCTGCACGACATCTTCGAGCAGACCCGCGCCGTCTGGGGCGATCGTCTGAAAGGCAAGACCTTCTGTGTGCGTGCCCGTCGCGTCGGCAAGCACGACTTCAGCTCCCTGGAGCTGGAGCGCTATGTGGGTGGCGGCCTCAACCAGCATTGCGAAACCGCCGGTGTGCGCCTCAAGAAGCCGGATATCCAGGTCAATCTGGAAGTGGAAAACGACGAGCTCTACATTATCAGTGCCGTCCACCACGGCATGGGTGGCTTCCCCATGGCGACCCAGGAAGATGTGCTGAGCCTGCTCTCCGGCGGCTTCGACTCCGGCGTGGCCTCCTACCAGTTCATCAAGCGCGGCTGCCGCGTGCACTACTGCTTCTTCAATCTGGGGGGCGCCGCCCACGAGATCGGTGTCAAGCAGGTCGCCTATTACCTGTGGAACAAGTTCGGTGCCTCCCACAAGGTGCGTTTCACCGCCATCGACTTCGAGCCTGTGGTGGCCGAGATCCTCGAGAAGATCGACAACGGTCAGATGGGGGTGGTGCTCAAGCGGATGATGATGCGTGCCGCTGGCCAGGTGGCGAACACCTTCCAGATCCCGGCCCTGGTGACCGGCGAATGCGTGGGCCAGGTTTCCAGCCAGACCCTCACCAATCTGAACGTCATCGACCGGGTGACCGACAAGGTGATCCTGCGTCCCCTCATCACTTGGGACAAGCCGGACATCATCAGCGAGGCCCGTCGCATCGGCACCCTGGAGTTTGCCGAGACCATGCCGGAGTATTGCGGCGTCATCTCCAAGAAGCCGACCGTGAAGGCCGAGCTCTCTCGCATCGAGGCGGAAGAGGCCCACTTCGACTTCGCCATCCTGGACAAAGTGGTGAGCGAGGCGCGTTACCTCGACATCCGTCGCATCGGCGAAGAGACTGCCGCCCAGGTGCAGGAGGTGGAGACCACCCAGGTGCTGGCCGCCAACGAAGTCATTCTGGACATCCGCTCCAGTGATGAGCACGACGAGAAGCCGCTGGTGGTGGAAGGGCGCGAAGTGCTGCACATCCCCTTCTTCAAGTTGGCAACCGCCTTTGGCGATCTGCCCAAGGAGCAGACCTACCTGCTCTATTGCGATCGCGGCGTGATGAGCAAGCTGCAGGCGCTCTATCTCAAAGAGCAGGGCTTTGACAACGTCAAGGTGTACCGCCCCTGATAGCGGTGTGCATTCGCTCATAAAAAAATCCGGCCAAGATACCGGATTTTTTTATTTCACATGTTCGGTGATGATCAGGGGCAGGGGACGGGGGTAAAGGTCTCCTGGCCCTGACAGCGCCAGCCCATCTCGGCCTGACGCATCTGCCACAGATTGTTGCTGCGAAACAGGGTCAGGATGTAGAGCATGTCGCTCTTCTGGCCATCGAGGGCAACCGAGAGCACCAGATCGTTGTCCAGCTGCTGGGCATGGATGCGGGTGGGCACGTCTTCATGACCCACGAAGCGGCGAGCCACTTCGCGATAGTCGTTGACCCAGCCCTGCTGACTGCTGCTCGCCTGACGGATCTGCTGGTTGAACTGCTGCACCGGGGTGGATGCCAGGCGCCCGAACAGGGCCTGTGCCCCCGCATGAGCCGCTGCCACCATCATCAGAATCAGCGTGGTAATGAGCCCAAGTTTTTGCATGAGGTAATCCGGCTTGAAACGACCACTCTATGACAACAGAAAAGCGGGCTTGGTTCAATCTTGCCCCTGCAAGGGTGGGATCTCGCCCACCCAGACCCGGTTCAGTTGCGCTGCAACGAGAAGGTCGGCAGGGAGAGATGCCAGTAGATGGCGGCCACGCGCAGGCCAAAAACGGCCGTCATGCAGATGAGCATGGCGGTGACCCTGTCCATGTTGACCTCCAGCGCCAGGGTATAGAGGATGCCCCCCAGGATGCAGGCGGTGGCATAGATCTCCTTTTGCAGCACCATGGGCACTTCCCGGGCCAGCACGTCCCGGATCATGCCGCCAGCCACCCCCGTCATTGTGCCCATGAGCACAGCAATCAGCCCTGAGGTGCCGAAGTTGAGCGCCTTCTGGGCGCCAATCACGGTAAAGAGCGCCAACCCGAAGGCATCGGCCACCGGCAGCACATACCAGGGCATGCGGCGGGGCAACTTGACCATCCACATGCCGATGAGTGCCGTGGCGATGACGACCCAGATGTAGAGGGGGTCGCGTACCCAGAATACCGGGGTGGCGCCCAGGATCATGTCACGTATGGTGCCACCGCCGATGGCGGTCACCGCGGCCAGCACCATGACGCCGAAGCCGTCCATTCGAAGGCGTCCTGCCACCAATACACCCGAAAACGCGAATACCGCAGTACCAAACATGTCGCTGATGTAAACAATCTGCTCAACCAGTGTCTGCATGGAGAACAACTCACGTCCAATAAATGATGGGGCGGCGATTTTAGGGGCAAGGGGTGCGTGTGAGCAATGTCGGTATGCAAAAGTGGGAGCCAGAGCGGGTTTCTGGGGGCAATGGTCTGGGCCGATAGACAGGCTGAGAGTGCAGTGTGGCTGTTGCCGGGAGAGCAGACAGATTTGTATATGATGAGGCGAAAAATCTTCTAAAGCATCGGGCGGTGGTGCCGTTACTAAGGGGGAAGCAAATGGAAGGGTGTCAGGAAATCCAACTTTTTGCAGTGCTGCGGATCTGGTCATCACCACGTTGAATCAGATCTGCCTCAGTCACCGGCAGCGGATTGGCCCTGCGGACTGAAGAGGGATCTCAATCGCCGTGCGCCCTGGGATCCGCAGTTTTAGACTCATCAGGAGAATTCATTACCTGATTACCCATGACCCTCAGCCAGCTTCAAGAGCCGATATGGCATCGGCGGGCTTGCCACGACTGCATGCCCCAATTCAACAAACATACTCTTGAGGTCAAAACGATGATTAAACCGGAAGCAGTATTCAGCAAGATGCCTTGGTAAATGCTTCGCTCCGAGCTTATGACAACTGCCCCGCAGCGAGTTCTTCACATTCCCTATCATCGTGTTTACCCAGTTGAATGCCGGATGATCCAGCAAATCAAGGTTGCCCCCGGTGACAACACCCAGGTGCTCACAATTGGCCTCCTTGACCGCTTTGAAACAGGCCAATCCATCGGATATCACCGCGCTACCACTAGCAAGATGCCGTTTTGCCCAATCAGCAATGACGTTGGTTTTGAAACCATCGACCACCGTCATCCGCATCTTGATTGGATGCCCTTCCTTGTTCAGGGCTACTGCTGCCACAAACGGCGTCTTGCCTGCCGCGCCGCGACCTCGTTTGCCACCACGGCGCTCTCCACCCCAGTAGACATCATCGAGCTGAATGATGCCGCTGATGGGCTGCTTGTCATCGGACTCTTTCATGGCTTGCAGCAGCTTGTGCTTGAGCATCCAGGCGGTGTCATATTTGACGTCCAACTGGCGCTTTAGCTCCATCGCTGACAAGCCAGTTTTGGTCTGTGACAGCAGGTGCATCGCCAGAAACCACTTGGTCAGTGGGAGTTTGGTGTTTGCAAAAATCGTGTTTCCAGTCAATGACATCTGGTGACGGCAGTTATTGCATTGCAGCACGCGTGGCCGACTTTTCAGGCGACAGCAGGTCTTGTTGGCGCACTCAGGACAGATGAAACCGTCATTCCGCACCTGATTTTGCTATTTTCAGTGCTTGACGGCGATCGGCCGTTCTGATCTATTACTCTCTTTTGCAGGTAGATCATCATGGCCGCACCCGCTATCTCGATCCGTAACCTCGAT